>JAMPYA010000142.1 GCA_023700885.1 Flavobacteriaceae bacterium | reverse complement strand
CACTCGAAGTGACAGTCTTTGTTGTTCTTTTTTCCGTCTGTTCGAGTGATTTTAAAAGAATTTTATTCTTTTAAAATTGTATCGAGAACCTTTTAACTCCTTCTCGATACGTTCCGATAAATCGGAACACTCGAAGTGACGGTCTTTGTTGTTGTTTTTTTCACGACAGTTTGCTTTTTGTGGAGTAAAACGGAACAAAACTTCTCGGTACGTTCCGACCCTTCGGCACTGCTCAGGATTCGGAACACTCGAAGTGACAGTCTTTGTTGTTCTTTTTTCCGTCTGTTCAAGTGTCACGCTTTTGGGCGTGATGTATCGAGAACACCTCAACAATTCGTTCACTTGCTTTTCCATCTCCGTATGGATTTTCTATCCTATCAAAACCTTTAAAATGTTCAAGAATTTGAGTTGCTTCATTTACAATTTTATCTTTATCTGTTCCTACTAAGATTGAAAACCCTTGATCTATTCCTTCTTTTCTTTCAGTCACATTTCGAGTTACTAAAACCCGTTTCCCTAAGGTAGGTGCTTCTTCTTGAATACCACCAGAATCTGAAATAATCAACGCAGCACGTTGCATCAACCATATAAAAAGTGGGTATTCTGCCGGAGGTATTAAATGTATATTTTTATTATTAGACAACAATTTATAAACGGGCTCTTGTACCTTAGGATTCAAATGTACGGGATATACTATTTCAACATCTTCTCTTTCACTTAAATCTATCAATGCTTCACAAACTTTTAAAAATCCATCTCCAAAATTTTCACGTCGGTGTCCGGTTACTAAAATAAGTTTTTTGGATTTATCCAGTTGATTCTCCAATTTTAGTATTTCCTTATTATGGTAACCACTGTTCATTTTCTGAATAGCCCATTGTAATGCATCCACTACGGTATTTCCCACCTTAAAAATTGTATCTTTTAAAATACCTTCCTTTACTAAATTTTGTACTGATTCATTGGTTGGAGCAAAATGTACATCAGCAATTCTACTTGTTAGTTGTCGGTTGACTTCCTCTGGAAACGGAGCTTGCTTGTTATAAGTTCGCAGACCCGCTTCTACATGTCCTACTTTGATATTTTGGTGAAAAGCGGCTATGGCTACCATAGCAGAGGTGGTCGTATCACCATGTACCAAAACCCAATCAGGTTTTACTTCTAATAATACGATGTCTATTTTTTCCAGTATTCTGGAACTGAGTAGGTTTAGACTTTGGTTTGGCATCATCAAATCTAAATCATAGTCTGGAGTGATTTCAAAAAAATCAAGTACCTGATCCAGCATTTGCCGGTGTTGGGCAGTAACGCATACGTTAACCTCAACACCTTTTTGTTTTTTTAAGGCATGAACTATAGGAGCCATTTTAATGGCTTCAGGGCGAGTTCCAAAACAAAGGAGGATTTTTATTAATTGCATTCGTTATTAACTTTAAAAATCAATGGTAGTTAAAGTATCATTTTTAAAAAACTTCTTAAATCTATAGATTTAATTCCTTCATACGTATTACCTGAAAAAGCATCCATGGTAATAACCATTTTGGGGTAACTATCGGGTATATTTTTTAAATTCCCGAATTCTCTCTCTAAAGTGTTTGTGTCATTAATGGTCAGGGCCACTTGTAGGTACAGTTTTTCTCCATCCTTTTCTCCAATAAAATCAATTTCGGCTGCTCCTATAACTCCAACTTGCACCTTATATCCGTTAAAAAGTAAATGATTATAGACTGCATTTTCCATTATTTTTCTAAGGTCTTCAATCCGATAACCCCAGAGCCCGTGACGAATTCCGAGATTTTCGAAATAATATTTTTCACCTATCTCAAAAAGTCGTTTACCAATCAAATCATACCTTGCTACTTTATGTATTAAAAAAGCATTCGTCAAGTGTTGTATATAAGTCTGCACTTGATTGGGTGCCATATTGATGCGTTGTGATTTTAAAAAATCACTTATTTTTTTAGCCGAGAATATACTCCCTGTATTCCCTGCCAAAAACAGTACCAGTTGTTCTAAAAATGGCACATTTCGTACAGCGTATCGATTGATAATATCTCGATAAACTATCGTACTGTAAATATTTTTTAAATACTCAAAAACTATTGCGTCTTCTAAAGGCAAGTGCTTTAAATAAGGAAGCCCTCCGTATTTGAGGTATTTATCCAAGCTGGACTGAGTGTCTTTTATGGAATGAAAATCTAAAAACTCGACATACGAAAGACTGTAAACGACTACCTCAATATACCGGCCACTTAAATGACCCGCAATATCTCCAGACAATAAGTTAGCATTACTGCCCGTGCAATACAAATCAATATCTTCATAAAGCAATAAGGAACGTAAGCCAACTTCAAAATGAAGAATATCTTGTATTTCGTCTATAAAAACATAGGTTTTACTGGTTTTTGATTTGTTTGCTATTACATATTCTTGCAAATCGGAGGCGGTCTTTATAAACGAAAATGCCAAATCTTCTTTATTGATGTATAGGATAGCAACATTTTTATCTTGTTCCTGCAAAAAAGCCATCAACTGAAAAAGCAAATAACTTTTGCCTACTCTACGCTGTCCTGTAAATACTTTTATCAGGTTTTTACCCATAAAAGGTCTTACTCTATCTAAATAGCGCGTCCTACTATGAATATTTTGAGGGATTTGCATTGTTATTTATTATAGATACGTTTATAACTTTTCTCAAATATAGCAATTATTATAAATACGTTTATAACTTTTTTAAATTTTTTTAAGTTCATGAACTAATAAAGCCATTTTGATAGCTTCCAGTCGTGTACCAAAATAAAGGAGGATTTTCATCTGTTTATATTTATTGTTTAGTTCGACAAGCTCTCTATAAATTTTATTTGTCAGATGGAACGCCCAAAATCATGTTCTTGTATGTCAATTAATATTGTCATGGGCGTTTCATTAAGTTATTTTTTTATGAGTCCTTTTATATATTTTCCAAATTGGAAATAAATGAAATTTCAGTTTTAAATATAGCTTATTTTTTAACGATGTATTAGAAATACTAAGAATATCATTTAATAAAATGATGTCTCTAAATGAAATGGCATAACCCACTAAGTACTTTAACAAAGTAGGGGTCATTAGCTGTTTATTCATCAAGTTTTGAGCAACTAATTTTATGGCTTCTTTTTTAGATGTAACACGTATAGAGTTATTATTATAAAATTCAAAAGTGGTAGAATCTTGATGTTTTCTGGCAAATAAAAATATAAGGCTAATTGAAATTCCTTTAAGGTTATTTGAAATTAATCTCAAATAATATTCCCATTCATCTGCGTAAACTATCCTTTCATTAAATCTTTCTTTACCTATTGATGACTTTTTCCAAATGACATTACAGGTGTTAAACGGAATTTCATTAGTTAAAATTTGTTCGAATTTTAAAATATCAATTAAAAAAGAATCTCTAGCAGCATTATTATTCTCTAATTTTATTTTATCAAAATTGTTAAAAAACACTTCTCTCTCAAATCTGCAAAAATCAAAATCATTTTCTATCAGAATATTCAAACATGTTTTATAACAATCAGGATGAATAATATCATCACTATCCAACCAATGTATATAATCTCCTTTACTTTTTTCAAAACCATAATTTCTACAAGAATTGGCCCCCTTCATTAAATTTTTAGGCCTTTTATAATAGCTAAATCTTTTATCTAAAAGAAAAGGTTTCACAACTTGAGTTATGTTATCTGATGAATAATCATCTACAATAATACATTCCCAGTTTAAATAAGTCTGTGCAATAATGCTATTTAATGTTTCACTTATAAAATGAGCTCGATTATAAGTTGGAATAATCACTGATAAAGTTGGAAACATAAGTTAAATTTTGATTTTTAATTAGCAAAAAAACTGTTTATTTTTTCAAACTTTATATCATTATTATATACTTCCATATAATGTTTTTTTATTGAAACACTTAATTTATTGTATTCATCTTCAGTAAAGTTTATTAAATATTCTGCATTTACAAGCAATGAGTCTAAATCATCTGCAATAAATAACTTCTTAAACGGCTCTAATCTTTCTTTCATTGCGCCAACATCATAACTTAATATTGGTATACCTGCAGCCATACATTCTAACCCAGTATTAGGACCACCTTCTGTATTTGAAGTAATTAGAAAAGCATTTATATTCTTATAAAATTCAGTTACTTTTGAAGGGCTAACTATGGTTGATTCAAGTGTGATATATACTTCCGCTTTTAATTCTTGAATTAAATTAATTAAGTAATTTAAATAATCATCATTTTTTGGAATGCCATTAATTTTTAGTTTTACATTGTAGTCTAGGTCATAAAGTTTCTTTACCATTTTGATTCCATCTTCAATCCTTTTTTCTTCACTTATTCTACACAACATGCCAAAAGTAAAAGTTTCGTCCCTATTAATTTCAATTTGATTTAACTGATTTTCATTTTCAATAAATACATCAATAAAATCAACATTTTGCAATTTGTATTTATTAACCAAATCATATTTTTGTTTTTTAGATGTTACTAATATTACTTTACACTTTTTTAAAAGTTTTTCAAATAGCATATTCCAATTATTATATTCGCCAACTGCCGTATGTTTTATAATAACTTTATTTAAACTATAGTTTGCTATTATTGGATAATGATATACCTGATTTGTACTACACATTACATATACAAAATTGCATTTAGTAAATGGCTTCTTTATTAACCAATAGAAATATTGCAAAAGATTGAAATTCCTGGGTATTGATTTAAACATTTTTTTAATTACTGAATCACATTTTAAAAAATACCTATTATGAAAAAAATTGGGATAATATTTAAATTGAATTCTATCTTCATTGAACAAATTTTTAATAAAGTATGAAGGCATCATAGGAGAAAATATATCTATATTACTTGCAATCCCATTTTTTAGAAATATTTTTGCTGTAATAAGAGTTTCTAACTCAGTACCACCTATATTATTTAAATGTGGGGTTAGTATTAAAATATTATCTTTTCTTTTCATTTATTGAATTTTTATTTAAAAAAAAGATAGCCTTTTTTAAATACTTTAAAACTAATATATCCTATTATTGATTTCAAAACACCCTTTTTATCACCCGAAATTAATTGAAAACTTATTAGCCCTTTTATTAAAAATAAAGATGAGTACTTCTTAATCAGTGCATCCCTTAAAATTGATTTATATCTTTTTAATATAAAATTCTTATAAATATTTATATTAAAATTTTTTCTAGCGGTTAAGATTCTATAATGTTTTATTCTTGCTTTATATTCAGATTTTAATTCATGTAAATCAAAATTTTTTATCTTTTTAGATAAAGAATTTTCATGAATTCTATAATTAATAAGTGATTCATTTAAAACAATTAAATTAGGATCTGAATAAAGCATTCTCAAATTAAAATCCCAATCATCTAAAAAAGATAGGGTTTCATCAAATAATTCTCTTTTTTTTATTAAAAATTCTTTTCTCCAAATAGGTCCAGATATAAAAAAGATAACTTTACCCACTAAATAATCTTCAATAAGATTTGAAGAATGAATATTTGTTACTCCTAAACTCAAATTATTACTAAAATCAAAATATTTCAATTTAGACACAACTACATCAATATCTGACTTAAAACTCATTATTCTATTTTCAATAGCAGTCGGCAACATTGTATCATCATCATCAAACCAATTAATATATTCCCCTTTACTTAACTCAAACCCATAATTACGGCAAGATGATGGACCTTTTAACATATGTTCTGGTCGATGAACATACTTAATTCTTGAATCTTTAGCAACGTATTGTCCAACAACAATATGGGTATTAT
>JAMPYA010000141.1 GCA_023700885.1 Flavobacteriaceae bacterium | reverse complement strand
GCCAGTGGTGTACCTGTAACAGTTGGACAGATTTTAACATCAGCACAATTAGAGGGGTTGTTATATGATGCTCCATTAGATTATAATGGTATATCAGATCCGGGAGATTTTACCTATGGTGTTAATGATGGAACAGTAATCGTAAGTGGATCAGTCAATATTATCATCAATTTAGTAGTGAAAAATGATACATTTAATGCGGTGGAATGTACTACTAATGGTGTTATTGGTAATATTTTAAGTAATGATTTATTGAATGGATTAACAGTTGTTTCTAATGATGTTTCAATCAGTATTCTTTCTGGTAGTCATTCAAATATTGCCATAAATACAACTAATGGTGATGTGGTAATTACTAGCGGAATAGCAACAGGAAGTTATGTGTTTACCTATAAATTATGTGAAGTAGAAGGCTCTGGTAATTGTGATACAGCTACAATAACAGTAAATGTAATAGATACTACGCCACCAGTAATTGCAACTTTACCAGCAGAAAGTACTATAGACTGTCCGGCAATACCGGTATTTGCACAAGCTACAGCTAGTGATTTATGTGGTAATGTTACTTTAACTTTTGAAGATGTTAAAATTAAAGGAAATTGTGAAGGCTCATATTCTATAACTAGAACTTGGACTGCATTAGATGAATCTAGTAATAAAACAACAGCTTCTCAAAAAATTATTGTACGAGATATTACACCTCCAACAGCCATTTGTAAATCAATAACAGTTGAATTAAATGCTCAAGGTTCAGTTACTATTACTCCTTCAATGATAGATGGCGGTAGTAGTGATGGATGTAGCACTGTGTCTTTATCTGCAAGTAAATTAACCTTTACTTGTGCTGATGTTGGAGTTAACAATGTAACTTTAACAGTAACAGATGCTTGTGGTAATACTTCAACTTGTGTTGCCGTGGTAACAGTTGTTGATAAAGTAGCACCAACCGTTTTCTGCCGAAATATTACAGTAAACCTTGATCAAAATAATATTGCAGTGATAACAGCAGCAGATATAGATAACGGTAGTTTTGATGCCTGTGGTATTGCTAGCTACAGTATTGATGTTACAACCTTTGGTTTTGATGATTTAGGCGATAATCCTGTTGTTTTAACGGTAACAGATGTCAACGGAAATGTCTCAACATGTACTGCTAATGTAACCGTAGGAAGTGTATTAGGAGTAGCCGCTTGTTTAACAATTTTCAACGAGTTTAGTCCAAATGATGATGGTGTTAATGATTATTTCAGCATTAAGTGTGTTGAATTATATCCAAATAACAAGTTAGAAGTCTACAATCGTTGGGGTAACAAAGTTTATGAAAAACAAGGCTACAATAACAATTGGGATGGAACTGCCAATACAGGTAATGTTGTTAGAAGAAATGAAAAACTACCTGTTGGTACTTATTACTATGTATTTAATTTAGGCGATGGTACTCCTGCATTTTCAGGATGGTTATATATTCAACGTTAATTATTAATATGAAACACCCATGACAATTTTAATTGACACACAAGGACATTATTATGGGCGTTCCATCTGACAAATAAAATTTATAGTGAGCTTGTCTAACTAAACAATAAATATAAACAGATGAAACTAAAATTGGTGGATATGAAATTCAAACATATAATTCAGAAAGGCTTAATTGCAGTCTTATTAGTAAGTGCAGTTAGCTATTCACAACAGGATCCTCAGTATACACAATACATGTATAATACGATGAGTGTTAATCCTGGATATGCAGGATCTATGGATCATTTAGTAGTTAATGCGCTGCATAGATCACAATGGGTAGGACTAGAAGGAGCTCCCAAGACACAAACCTTGGGGCTTCACACCCCCTTGCAGAAAAATGTAGGATTAGGATTATCAATAATCAATGATAATTTAGGTCCGGCCAATGAGACCTTTTTAGATGCTAATTTTTCTTATACAGTAAATACAAGTGATAACAATAAGTTAGCATTTGGATTAAAAGCTGGAGCACGGTTTTTTGATGTCGATTTTTCTAAAGGATTATATGAATTCCCTGATGTAGTTTTTGATGAAAATATCAGTGAAGTATTTTTAACTATCGGAGCGGGATTCTTTTATTATTCAGATAAATGGTATGTCGGACTTTCAGTTCCTAATTTCATGACCAATTCTTATTTTGACAATGTAAATGTGTCGATAGATAAGGAAAGATTACATTATTATTTGATAGGAGGGTATGTATTTGATCTGAATGATAAGGTTAAATTTAAACCGGCAGTATTAGCTAAAGCGGTATCAGGAGCTCCATGGATAGCAGATTTTTCAGCGAACTTTTTATTTAATGAGAAGTTTACATTGGGAGCAGCCTATCGTTGGGATGATTCAGTAAGTGCCTTAGCAGGATTTCAAATTAATCAAAATTTGAATATTGGTTATGCTTTTGATAATACAACTTCTAATTTGAGATATTATAACAATGGAACCCACGAATTCATGTTGAGATATGAGTTTATTGAAATAGTAAAAAAAGTTAGATCACCAAGATTCTTTTAATACCTAAACTTATGAAATAGCCATGTTTGCAAAAACACAAATACGAATGAAAATATTCATCAAACTGGCGTATTCCATATGACAAATGAAAAACAAATAAATATTCACATATGAAACGGCTAATATTAATCATCATAACAACTTTGTCCTTAAATATTTATGGACAAAATAATATCAAAACAGCACAAATGCATTTTGATAAAATGGAGTATGCTAAATCTGCCTCTATATTAGAAGTAATTATCAAGAAAAATATGGATAACCAAAAGTTACTTCAGATGCTAGTTGATTCCTATTACAATAATTCTCAAATGGAGAAAGCTTATGAATGGTACCAAATATTAATGGAAAAGTTTGAACCTGAAGTAAAAACGATAGAATACTTTAAATATAGTCAAGTGTTAAAAGCTGTTAATAAAAGTGAAGAGTCAGATAAATGGTTTCAAAAATATAAGGAAGCAAATCCAGATGAACTTAGAGTTCTGAACTATGAAAATGAAAAAGCAACGCTAAAATCAATTTTAGAAAAGCCTGATAAATACAAAATTAAAAATGCTCCTTTCAATACCCCATTTTCAGATTTTAGTGCACTCTTTTATAATGATGACATTGTCTTTACTTCTGTTAATAAAGATGCACTTAATGATAAAAATGGCGCAATTTACAATCGGACTAATCAACCTTATTTAGAATTATATATTACTGATTATGAAGCTCGTAAAAGTGATGCTTTTGGAGTCGAATTATTTTCAGAAAAAATAAATAAACCATTTCATGATGGATCTTCAAGCTTTTCACCTGACGGAAAAACACTGTATTTTACAAGAAATAATTCGAAGGGAAATAAATTATTGTACGATAAAGACAAATTCAGCAATTTAAAAATTTTCACCTCAAGACTTGAAAATGAAAAATGGTCAGCACCAGAACCAATTTCAATAAATTCAGAAGACTATTCAATGGGTCATCCGGCCATAAGTCCGGATGGAACAAAACTTTATTTCACTTCAGATATGTCAGGAGGTTTTGGAGCTACAGATATCTATGTGGTAGATATTTTAGGAAATGGTTTATTTGGTGAACCTAAAAATCTAGGAAAAACAATTAATACTGAAGGTGCAGAGATGTTTCCTTTTGTAGATGATAATAATTTATATTTTTCATCAAATGGACATTTAGGTTTGGGATTGCTAGATATATTTAAAGTTGATTTAAAATCAGATAACATGCTTCCTGTAAATATGGGAAAACCTATAAATAGTAATTATGATGATTTTGCTTTTGTTTATAAAGAAGAATTAAATAAAGGTTTTTTATCTTCTAATAGACCAGGTGGTGTTGGTGATGATGATATTTATACATTCTTTAAAAGAATATCATATGTAAGTGGCGATGTAACCGAATTAGGTACAGGAGCATTAATACCCGGAGCCAAAGTGGTCTTGTATGATGAATATGGTAAAGAACTTCAACAAATGATAGTGAGCGCAGATGCTCAATTCAACTTTGAGATTGAAACAGAATATAAATATAAATTGATAGGAAGTAAAATAGCATATGAATCAGATACCAAAGAGTTTTTCTCTGCAGAAGGGAAAAAAATGGTAGTTCCATTAGTGTTAAAAAAAGAATTTGTAATGGAAAGAGGAAAATGCATTATTAAAATTGATCCAATTTATTTTGATTTTGACAAATTCAATATCAGAGAAGATGCTGCTATAGAGTTAAACAAAATTGTAACGGTTATGAAAAAATATCCTGAGTTAATAATTGAAGGAGGTTCACATACTGATAGTAGAGGTAGCAATCAATACAATCAAAAATTATCATTTAGAAGAGCCGATGCTACTGTTCAATATATCATCAACAAAGGAATAGATGCTTCCAGAATTTCAGCAAAAGGTTATGGAGAAACAGTATTAGTTAATAATTGTGCTGATGGAGTAAAATGTACCGAACCTGAACATCAGTTAAACAGAAGAACAGAATTTGTGGTAACCAATATTGATGAAATTAGAAAGTTGTATCCCGATATTTGCGGAAAAGAGACAGAAGTTGTTAACCCTTTAGACCTAATAGATAAAAAATAAGGAAATAATTTCCCCAGAAATTATATTGAGTAGATGAGAACCCTCAACAATTTGTTGAGGGTTTTTTAAAATACTTATGTTGCATAAAATTGATTGAAAAATTATTGAAGTATCATTTTTTTTGATGGTGCTATAAATTAATTATTCAAAAATATTTTCAATTTATATTGCTATTTATTTAAAAATGATTTAATTTAGCTCTCATAATTATAATAAACCGTATCGTTATAATTAGTAGGTTGCCTTTGTAGCCCTTGTATTTATTAAGAAATTGCTAATACCATTACTAACCTTCGGTTTAAAAGATGAAGTATCTTTTATAAGTCCTTACAAAGGATTTAATGTCTTTTATAGATACTTTTAATTGTTATTAAGCATATTATAAACGCTTAATAAGTATAATTTTCTCCCCTATAGAAATTTTATACCGTTTGGTATATATATGCAGTTTTGCATTTGTAAGGTTAAATTTAATGGATGAATATATGATCAAAAAATTACTTTCAATTATAACTTTTATAATTTCCTTTAATCCCGTCGTTTTACTAAAAACGAAGAGGAGAAGTTATACCAATTCGCCCCAAAAATCAAAAATATTTAAAGCATTAAATGGTAGAGTTGCTATTTTTAATAATAGTGGTTTTGGTCATTTTATAACAATTAATATTCCGGTAATATGAAAAAAAATAAATTACTCAAGATTTTAATAGTTTCCATACTATTGTTATCAACCTTAACAACATTTGGACAGCAGTTAGAAAGTTTTCAATTTACACCTGAAAGACCTGATTTAAGATTAGCAGGTTTTAACTGTACATCCAATAATTTTAATGTTGAAAATGTATATCTAAGTGCTGAAATTAATGGTGTTGATTTAGCGGATGTTATGGAAACTTGTAGTCCCGGTACAGTATATGATAATGTAGCAATTTTTATGCACTACACTCAAAACCAGACTGGAAGCGTTCAAAAAGCAAGAATTTTTGCAACAGTAACAATTAACGATTCCATTTATAATATAACTAGATGGTTAGGGGAAATTGAATCAACTAAAGGGGCTGGTGAGAAGACAAAACAGTTAACTACTGATTTTAAATGGACTTGTGGAGATCCTATTTCATTTAGTGATGTATTAATCGTTTGGGATGCTAATAAAGAAGTTGTTGATGAAACTTCACCTTGGAGTAAAGGATACAATCCCGCTCAATGTGAATTTGGCGCT
>JAMPYA010000140.1 GCA_023700885.1 Flavobacteriaceae bacterium | reverse complement strand
CGGAATTACAGGTGTAGATGGATTTCTTAAAAAACTTTGGAAATTATACGTTCCAAATGATAAGCTGGAGGTTTCTAATGAAATACCATCATCTGAGGAGTTCAAGATTTTGCATAAAACTATCAAAAAAGTAGAAGAAGATATTGAGAATTTTTCATTCAATACTTCGGTAAGTACTTTTATGATTGCCGTTAATGAACTTACAGCTTTAAAATGTAATAAACGTGCCATTTTAGAGCCCTTATTAATTGTTATTGCTCCTTATGCACCACATATTACTGAAGAATTGTGGAGTTTATTAGGTCATAATGAATCTATTTCTAAAACAGAATTTCCTAAATTTGAAGCAAAATATTTAATAGAAAGTACTAAAATGTACCCTATATCATTTAACGGAAAATTGAAATTTACCTTAGAATTGCCATTGGATTTATCAAAAGATGAAATTCAAAATGAAGTGATGAATCATCCAAAAACAATTCAATTTATAGAAGGAAAAACACCAAAAAATATCATTATTGTACCCGGAAAAATTGTAAATATTGTGGTATAAAACTTGATATTTTAAGTAATTAAATTTAAAAGATGCTTAAAAATCTTTCTTTACGAAAACGGATTTTCATATCTATGATATTGTTAATTGTATTAACATCAGTCTTAAATGCAGTGTTAACAATTTATCAATATAAAGAACAAGCTGTTGATTATCATCTAAGTAAGTTAGGCAGAAAAGAAGAAGCGGTTAAGTCTGCTATCAATTATGAATTAACTCGTAAAACAACCTTTCCGGTTGAAACAAAAAATTTGCCGTTTATTTTCCAGGAAGAAATTTATCAAATTGCAGATATTCATAAATTAGATATTTCAATTTTTGATTTAGAAGGGAAATTATTAAAAAGCTCTAGAGGTAGTTTTATAAGAGATACAGCGCCAAATATTATTTCAAAAGAGGTTTTGAATTCAATGGCTCGAAATTATGATCACAGAGTAATAGATGAAAAACTAGATGATGATGAAGATTTAATATCATCATATACCTATATAACTGATAATAAATTTAAGCCAATCGGTATTTTAAATTTGCAATATTATCCGGATAATACTTTTCAAGAAAAGGAATTGACCGAGTTTTTATCAAGACTTGGAGTTGTTTATTTTGTAATGTTGCTCATTGCAATTATAACGGCTTATTTTATTTCGAGTTATATAACAGGTCCGCTTCAAAAAGTGAGTGATAAAATTAGTCAGACTAGATTATCTAAAAATAATCAAAAAATTATTATTGAAAACACCAGCGAAGAAATAGGAAACTTGATTCAATCATACAATTTAATGGTTGATGCCTTAGAAGAAAGTGCTGATAAATTAGCCAAAAGCGAGCGAGAACACGCATGGAGAGAAATGGCAAAACAAGTAGCACATGAAATTAAAAATCCGTTAACCCCGATGCGTTTATCACTTCAAAATTTTGAACAGAAATTTAATCCAAAAGACCCTAAAATTCATGAAAAAGTAAAAGATTTTAGTTTAATTATGATACAACAAATCGACTTGATGAGTTCAATAGCATCTGCTTTTTCAGATTTTGCTAAAATGCCAACGCAACAAAAAGAACAATTAGATGTTGTAGATGTTGTAAAACATGCCGTTAATATTTTTTCAGAACCCTATATTCATTTTGAATCTGATATTAAACATTTACAAGTTGAGTTAGATAAAAATCAGCTAACAAGAGTCATTACTAATTTATTAAACAATGCTTTGTATGCAGTTCAGGATATTGAAAACCCTGTTATTTATGTAAGAATTTCTAAAATTGAAAATAAGGTGGTAATTACTATTTCTGATAATGGGAAAGGGATAGATGAGGAAGTAAAAGACAGGGTTTTTGAACCTAAATTCACGACTAAATCTAGCGGAATGGGTCTAGGATTGCCCATGGCAAAAAACATTATTGAAACCTATAATGGAACCATTATATTTAATTCACAATCAAATAAAGGAACTACATTTATTATTACCTTACCGATATAAATCTAATCAATATGAACTACTCAAATATATTAGTCAATCAAGAAGGAGCAATTGCTACAATTACAATCAATCGACCCACAAAATTGAACGCTTTAAATAAAGCAACCATTGAAGAATTACATCAAGCGTTTAAAAATGCAGATGTAGATAAATCGATTAGAGTTATAATTCTTACTGGTAGTGAAACAAAAGCATTTGTTGCTGGTGCAGATATTTCAGAATTTGCAGATTTTGATGTAAAAAATGGCGGAGAATTAGCCCAAAAAGGCCAAGAATTATTATTTAATTTTGTCGAAAATTTAAGCACCCCAGTTATTGCGGCCATCAACGGTTTTGCTTTGGGTGGAGGTTTAGAATTAGCCATGTCTGCTCATTTTAGAGTAGCATCTACCAATGCAAAAATGGGATTGCCAGAAGTTTCTTTAGGAGTAATTCCAGGTTATGGAGGTACGCAACGTTTGCCAAAATTAATTGGTAAAGGCAAAGCAATGGAACTTATAATGACTGCCGGAATGTTAACAGCAGCAGAATCATTAAACTATAAATTAGTAAATTATGTAGTTGAACAAGAAGAACTGCTTCCGTTTTGTATTAAATTAGCATCTAAAATTTCTAATAATTCATCAACGGCAATAGCCTCAGCAATTAAAGCTGTAAATGCAGGATATAGAAATGATATAAATGGGTTTGAAACAGAAATTCAAGAGTTTGGAAATTGTTTTGGAACAGCAGATTTTAAAGAAGGAACCACTGCTTTTTTAGAAAAAAGAAGACCAAATTTTTAAACAGTTCCATTCCATTCATCATAAAATTGCTGTAAATAGATTTCCATAAATTGATGTCTTTTTGCAGCAATTTTTTTACCGGTTTCTGTATTCATTTTGTCTTTTAGCAGCAATAATTTTTCATAAAAATGGTTAATAGTTGGCGCTTCATTTTTTTTATATTCTTCTTTAGTTTGATGTAAATTTGGTTTTATTTCAGGATTATAGAGTACTCTATTTTTAAATCCACCGTAGTTAAAAGCACGTGCAATTCCGATAGCACCAATAGCATCTAATCGGTCTGCATCTTGTATGACTTCTAATTCTTTTGATTTAAATTGTTGATTAAAATTACCTCCTTTAAATGATACATTTTCAATAATTTTTTCAACCTGAAAAATGACGGTTTCATCAACCAAATGACTTTCTAAAAATTTTCTTGCTAATTGCGGTCCAATAGTTTCATCACCATTATGAAATTTTGCATCAGCAATATCGTGTAATAGCGCACCTAATTCAACAATAAACAAATTAACATTTTCACCAATTGCTATTAATTTAGCATTATTCCAAACACGTTCTATATGAAACCAGTCATGCCCACCTTCTGCATTTTTTAGTGTTGATTTAACAAAATCAATCGTTTTAAGTATAAGTTCACTTTTTTCCATCAACCAAAAATAAAAAACCTCAGCAATTACTGAGGTTTAAATTGTTATTAGTTATAAACAGCTACACATTTATTATTGATACAATCTACTTTTATTGGTGGCATCACAAACATACAATCAGAAATTACATTCCATTTTTGGTTATATTGTTGTTCTTTTAGGTTGTAAATAGCCACTTGTTCTAACAATAACTTTGTATCTATTGTTGAAGGATAGACTATATAGGACCACGGACCGCCACAGGGCTTACTTCCAAGTGCAATAAATTCACATTGACTATTTTCAGCACAAGAAGCATTCTCTACCAATGATAAAATGTAGTTCTTATGATTTCTTAATTCAGTTAATTCGTTTTCTTGTGTATTATTTTGATTGTTATCAAAATCGATACAACTGATTAAAGTTGAAAAAACAGCAAAAATTAAGATGAATTTCTTCATAGTTATGATGGTTTATTATTTTAAACTACAAAGTTACAACTGTTATTGCATAAATTTTAAGTGTAAAATTACAAAAGTTCGTTATAAGCATCAATTAAATTGGCTGCAATTACTTCAGCAGGTCTTCCTTCAATATGATGACGCTCTAGCATATGCACTAATTCACCATCATTAAATAAAGCAATTGATGGTGATGATGGCGGAAAAGGAATCATAAATTCACGCGCTTTTGCAACAGCTTCTTGATCTACGCCGGCAAAGACCGTTACTAACTGATGTGGTTTTTTATCATTTTGAACAGACATTATTGCACCGGGTCTAGCTGTTCCGGCAGCACATCCACAAACGGAATTAATCATAACAAGCGTTACGCCTTTTTTACTAAGTGATTCTTCAACTTCATTAGCCGTTTTTAAAGCAGTGAAACCAGCATTAATTAAAGCAGCTTCCATTGGTTTTACAAGTTCTTCGGGATACATATTCTTCGATTTAAATTTTAATAAATACAAAGGTAAATATTAAAAAAAATATATTGAATTAAGGGTTATAAATAAAATCTATTTAATAAAATAAAAAACTTACACTGAAAATTAATTAATTTTTTCATAGATTTACTTTAAAATTGTAGAATTGCAGAGACTCTAATTAATATTAATTCAATTAAAATTTATTTATAAAAAAAAATATTATTTGAATTTGGAGTTCTATAAGTAAATGTTAAGTCAAAAATTTATCTTTATTTCCTATGCAAAAACATTACACTTCCTATCCAAAATTCCCCTTTAAATTTATCAAAAAAGATCTTCTCAAATTAAATTTCCTAATTGCAATTTTTGTATTAAATGGAAATTTGATTAATGCTGGAATTAATGAATTTCATACATTAATTAATGATGAAAGAAATTTTTTAATTACAACAAATATAAATTTTGTTGGTATTACTGATGCTGTAGATGATGTTTTTATCATGTATCAAAACGGTGTTTTGACTGGAAATTTATTTGCTGATAATGGAAATGGTCCTGATGATTTAGGAACTCAGCCAACTAGATTGACAAATGTAAGTTTTGCTGATTTTGGAAATTTAACGGTTGCTAGTAATGGCAATTTTACTTATATACCCGACATTGGTTTTTATGGGATTGATACTTTTACCTATACCATAACAGATAGTCTCGGAAATGTAAGTACCAGTACCGTGACTATTTTTGTATTGAAACCTCCAACAGCCATTGCAGATAGTTTTAATTTAACAGAAGATACTTCAGTTACAGGAAATTTACTTAATGATAATGGTAATGGACCAGATGAATTAGGGGTAACTCCAACAACTGTTATTGGTAACACAAATCCAAGTAATGGTTCTGTTGTAGTAAGTTCTGATGGAACTTTTATTTACACGCCAAATTCTAATTTTAATGGCACTGACAGTTTTACTTATACTATTTCTGATAGTAATGGGAATCAAAGTACCACAACAGTTAGTATAACAGTAACACTGGTAAACGATGTGCCGGTTATAACCTCAACAAATACTTATTCAACACCAGAAGATACTCCGCTTACCGCAACAATAATAGTTACGGATGTAGATTTAGATGTGTTAACTTATACCGTAATATCTACGACAACTAATGGTGTGTTAACACTTAATACAACCACAGGCGTTTGGACTTACACTCCCAATGCAAACTACAATGGCTCCGATAGTTTTACAGTTGAAGTATCTGATGGTAATGGAGGAATCGTAACTCAGGTAATCAGTATAACAGTAACACCGGTAAATGATGTGCCGGTTATTACATCATTAAATAGTTATTCAACAGCTGAAGACATTTCACTTTCGGCAACATTTGTAGCTACGGATGCAGATTCGGATGTGTTAACCTATACCGTAACATCTACCACAACCAATGGCTTATTAACATTTAATACAACCACAGG
>JAMPYA010000006.1 GCA_023700885.1 Flavobacteriaceae bacterium | reverse complement strand
TGCCTTACCCATATTTCCGTAGCCAATAATACCTATTGTTTTCCCTTCCAGTTCAATTCCGCGGTTATCTTCGCGTAACCATTTGCCTTGTCTAATCTCTAAATCAGCTTTTTTAAGTTTATTAAACAGTGCTAAAATCATACCTAGCGCATGTTCGCCAACAGCATTTTTATTTCCTTCCGGAGCTGCAATAAGATGAATCCCTTTAGTATTTGCAAATTCTTGGTCAATATTTTCTAATCCGGCACCAACTCTGCCAATAAATTTTAAATTACTTGCTTTTTCTAAGAATGATTTGTCAATTTTAAATCGACTTCTGATAATAATTCCTTCGTAATTAGCAATTTTTGATTCAATTTCGGTTTTAGTTGAAGTAAAATCATCTTCAACTTCAAACCCAAGATTAATTAATCGTTCTTTTAATAAAAGATGATTTGAATCTAATTGAAGGATTTTCATATATACTATTTAAATATTAAAAGAGATTGCTTATTAATTATCAATTGGTTAATATTGCTCGTTTTCATTTGGAAAATCTTCACTTTTTACATCTTCTATATATTTGATAAATGCATTAGACATATCATCATATAAATGCAAATATCGACGTAAAAATCGTGGACTAAATTCATGCGTCATTCCCAGCATATCATGAGTAACCAATACTTGTCCGTCTACTCCACCACCAGCTCCAATACCGATGATTGGAATGGTTAAACTTTCGGCTACTTGTTGTGCCAATTTTGCCGGAACTTTTTCTAAAACAATAGCAAAACAACCTAAGTTTTCTAATAATTTGGCGTCGGCTAGTAATTTTTCTGCCTCTTGTTCTTCTTTGGCTCTAACCGTGTAAGTCCCAAATTTATAAATAGATTGTGGGGTTAAACCTAAATGTCCCATCACAGGAATACCGGCTTTTAAAATCAATTTTATAGAATCTTTAATTTCTTTACCTCCCTCTAATTTTACGGCATGCCCACCAGATTCTTTCATAATTCGGATAGCAGAACGCAATGCTTCTTTAGCATCAGACTGATAACTTCCAAACGGCATATCAACCACAATTAGAGCTCGTTCACACGCTCTAACAACTGCGCTAGCATGGTAAATCATATCGTTAAGTGTAATTGGTAATGTTGTTTCATGGCCGGCAATTACATTAGAAGCAGAATCTCCCACTAACAAAACATCAATTCCGGCGTGATCTAAAATTTTAGCCATCGTAAAATCATAAGCCGTTAACATGGCAATTTTTTCGCCATTGGCTTTCATGTCTACTAACGATTTAGTAGTAATTTTTTTGTAGTCTTTTTTGGCTGTTGACATGGTTTAAAGTTTTAGGTAATGTAAAAGTAATGAAAATATAAGAAATTAGTTATTGGCAATGAATTTCAATTTTAGAGAATTACTTTAAAGGTAATTAAAACGTATTTTTGTAATAATTAACTTGAAATATTATGGATATAGTATCATCAAAAATTGAAAAATATTTAGAAGATTGTAGTAGCGATGAACCTCAATTATTACAAGAACTCAACCAAGAAACATGGCAAAAGGTTTTAAATCCGCTAATGTTGAGTGGCGCTTATCAGGGGCGGTTATTATCCATGATTTCTAAAATTAAAAGTCCATTAAACATTCTTGAAATAGGAACTTATACGGGTTATGCAACCTTATGTTTAGCTGAAGGATTAGGAGAAAACGGAATGATTCACACCATCGATATTAATGAAGAATTAAGGCCGATTCAATCGAAGTATTTTGAAAAATCACCCTATAATCATCAAATAAAACAGCATGTTGGAAATGCTTTAGAGATCATTCCAATATTAGATGTAAAATTTGATTTGGTTTTTATTGATGCAGATAAAATTAATTATGCCAATTATTTTCATGCTGTTATCAACAAAATGAATACTGACGGAATTATTTTATCGGATAATGTTTTGTGGAAAGGAAAAGTGGTTGAACCTATCGCTTTAAATGATTTTGACACCAAAGCGCTGGTTTCTTATAATAAGTTATTAAAAGAAGATCCAAGAATTGAAACGGTATTGTTACCTATTCGCGATGGATTAACCATAAGTAGAGTAAAATAAAAGAGTTTGTAAAGTTTGTAAAGTTTTTAATCTTTTAATGTTAAAAACAGACTTAATAACAATAAATGCTTTTACTAAAAAGTTTGAATTAAATGCTGTTGAGAATTTTAATCGATATTTTATAAAAAATAAAACCTGAAATCAATCCAAAAATCATTCCCACAAAAATATCTGAAGGAAAATGCATTCCTATATAAACTCGACTATATGCAAATAAAAATGGCCAAATGAACAGCAATCCAAGGTATTTATAATGCTTCCGCAATAATAAAAATAAAAATGAAGTTACGCCAAAAGAATTAGCAGCATGGGCTGAAAAAAAACTAAAACTGTTAGATTGTTTTAAAATTCGAAGTTGGTCTGCTATCGTTAAATCATTGCACGGTCTTAATCGTTCAAAAGAATATTTAAATAGATTCGTAAATTGATCTGTGAATGTAATTAATAAAGCTACAATTAATAAAAGAACGAACCCTTTTTTTGTGTCAAAAAGCTTGAATATTAAGTAAATTAAAACTGCAAATAAAGGAATCCAGATACGTTTGTTGGTAACTGCCAACCAAAAAGTATCCCAAGATTCATTTCCTAAATTATTAAGATATACAAGGAGTTGTTTATCTTGTTGGATGATAAAGTCAAGAAATTCCATTAAAATTTGCGTTTAACAGGACCTGTAATTTCGTCAATTTCTTTTTTAACGGCATTTTGAATTTCGTCCTTCATTTTAGCAACTTTATCGATATTTAAATCGGTATTGGCACTCGCATTAATTTCTCTTTTAATATCATTAGTAGCATCGCGTAATTGACGCATACCTTTTCCGAGACCACGAGCAATTTCCGGAAGTTTATCTGTTCCAAATAACATCACTACCATAAATAGGATGAAAGCAATCTCGCCGGTACTGATAAATAGAAACATTGAAATGATTTTTGAAGCTACAAAGATAAACTATTTTTTACTTTTTCAACAACATCCTTTTTATTTCATTCAGTTTCATCAAAGCTTCAATAGGTGTTAATGTGTCAATATTAGTAGAGAGTATTTCATCTCTAATCGATTCTAAAAGTGGATCATCCAATTGAAAGAAACTCAACTGTAGTTCTTCTTCATTTGACTTTTGGATGATTTTTTTAACATCGTCTGAAGCATGTGATTTCTCTAATTTTTTCATCATTTTTTCAGCACGATGAATAACCGGAGTGGGCATTCCTGCCAATTTAGCTACGTGAATTCCGAAACTGTGGTCACTGCCTCCGGCAACTAATTTTCGAAGAAAAATAATGGTGTCTTTTACTTCTTTTACAGTAATATTAAAATTTTTAATCCGCTCAAAAATAGCGGTCATTTCATTGAGTTCGTGGTAATGAGTAGCAAAAAGTGTTTTAGCTTTTGTGGGATGTTCATGAATATATTCGGCAATAGCCCAAGCAATAGAAATGCCGTCATAGGTGCTGGTTCCGCGACCAATCTCATCCAATAAAATTAAACTTCGTTCGCTAAGATTATTCAGAATGCTTGCAGTTTCATTCATTTCTACCATAAAAGTAGATTCGCCCATAGAAATATTGTCACTGGCGCCAACGCGCACAAATATTTTATCGACCATTCCAATTTTTGCTTGTTGTGCCGGAACATAACTACCAATTTGGGCTAACAATGTAATTAATGCAGTTTGTCGTAAAATAGCCGATTTACCACTCATATTAGGACCGGTAATCATAATAATTTGTTGCTGATGTGGATTCAATACTAAATCATTAGCGATATAGGGTGAGTCAATCGGAAGTTGTTTTTCAATTACAGGATGGCGTCCGTTTTTAATTTCAATTTCCAAACTTTCATCAACAGTTGGCCTAACATAATTATTTGAAATGGCTGTTTGGGCAAAAGAGGCAAAACAATCTAACTGAGCTATAAGATTAGCGTTGATTTGAATTGGCTGAATAAAAGGAATAATATCTTGTACTAACTTATGAAACAATTCCAACTCTAATTGCTGAATTTTTTCTTCAGCTCCTAAAATTTTGGCTTCATATTCTTTTAACTCTTCGGTAATATAGCGTTCTGCACTCACCAAAGTTTGTTTCCTAATCCAATCTGCCGGAACTTTGTCTTTATGCGTATTCCGAACTTCGATATAATAACCAAAAACATTGTTAAAAGAGATTTTAAGTGATGCAATTTGAGTGCGTTCAATTTCTCTGTTTACAATTCCGTCTAAATAATCTTTTCCTTTGGTAGCAATATGTCGCAAATCATCTAATTCTTCAGAAACTCCCTCAGCAATGGCATTGCCTTTATTGATATTAACCGGAGCATTTTCATTTATAACAAGTTCAATTTTACGACGTATTTCAACACAATCATTTAAATGATTTCCTATACTTTGAACCGTTTCATTTTTAGATTGACTGGCCCAATTTTTTATGGGGATGATAGCGTCTAATGAGGTTTTAAGGTAATTGATTTCTTTGGGCGATATTTTTAAGGTAGCAACTTTAGAAATTAATCGTTCTAAATCGCTTATTTGTTTGATTTGATTGGTAACTAATTGATGTGATATTTTATCATCTACCAAATATTTTACAATTTCTTGTCTTGATTTAATTTTATCGATGCTTTTCAGCGGGAAACTCAACCATCGTTTTAATAATCTTCCACCCATGGGTGAGATGGTTTGGTCGATAATATTTAATAACGAAACACCATTTAAGGAATTGGAATTTAACAATTCTAAGTTACGAATCGTAAATCGATCCATCCATAAAAACTCATCTTCAACAATTCGATTGATATTGACAATATGGGGCAGTTGATGGTGTTGTGTTTCTGATAAATAATAAAAAATAGCACCACAAGCGGTAATCCCGTCCTCTAAATCTTCAATTCCAAATCCTTTTAAAGAGTTAACTTTAAAGTGCTTGGTCAAGGTTTCAAAAGCGTAATCATATTGAAAAGCCCAATCGTCCAAATAAAAATTGTTAAATCGGTTTGAAAACGATTGTTGAAATTCGAGTTTATGTTGTTTTTGAATTAAGACTTCACTTGGATTGAAGTTTTGTAATAATTTATCGATATAAGCTAGTGAACCTTGAGCAGTTAAAAACTCGCCGGTAGAAATATCAACAAAAGAAATTCCGAGTTGTTTTTTACCAAAATGAATGGCAGCCAAAAAGTTGTTGGTTTTAGCATTTAAAACTTCATCGTTTAAAGAAACTCCCGGAGTAATAAGTTCTGTAACACCGCGTTTAACAATGGTTTTAGTCATTTTCGGATCTTCCAACTGGTCGCAAATAGCCACTCGAAGTCCCGCTTTCACTAACTTGGGTAAATAGGTGTTAACAGAATGATGTGGGAAACCCGCCAGCGCTGTTTCAGAATCGCTGCCGGCACCACGTTTGGTTAAAACAATGCCTAAAATTTGAGCTGCTTTTTTGGCATCTTCGCCAAAAGTTTCGTAAAAATCGCCTACACGAAACAACAACATAGCATCGGGATACTTAGCTTTGATGCTGTTGTACTGTTTCATTAAGGGCGTTACTTTCTCCAATTTTGCAGTCAATTTAATTTTTTTAAGTTAGTTTTGCGAAGGTACTGTTAATATTTAAAAATTAAAAGATTGAAAAATTGAATAATTGAATGATTGAATGATTGAATGATTGAAAGATTGAATGATTGAAAGATTGAATGATTGAATGATTGAATGATTGAAATTTTTACAGGAAATAGCCAGTAGCCAATAGCCAATATCGAAAAGCCAATGGCCAAAAGCCAAATACTAATAAATGAGAAAATTAAAAAACAGCGAACTTGTTAGACTTACCGTTGATGAATTTAAACAGGAAACTAAAATTCCGTTGATTGTTATTTTAGATGATATACGCAGTTTAAACAATGTGGGTTCGGTGTTCAGAACCAGTGATGCTTTTTTGATTGAAAAGATTTATTTATGTGGCATCACCGCTACTCCGCCTAACAAAGAAATTCATAAAACAGCCTTGGGAAGTACCGAATCTGTTGCTTGGGAATATGCAGCAGATGTGGTAACGCTTATTCAAAAATTAAAAGATTTAAACATTAAAGTAGTGGCTATTGAACAGGCCGAAAACAGTGTTATGTTACAAGATTTTAAAGTTGATAAAGGCGAAAAATTGGCTATTATTTTTGGCAACGAAGTAAAAGGCGTACAACAAACCGCTGTTAATTTATGCGATGCGGTTATAGAAATACCACAATTTGGCACTAAACATTCGTTGAATATTTCGGTTTCAGTGGGTGTTGTTTTGTGGGATTTGTTTAAGAAGATGAAATTGGGTTAAAAACCGAGCATCATTTTAGCAATCCAGAAATAAATTAAAATTCCGAAAATATCATTACTGGTAGTGATAAAAGGACCTGTTGCCAAAGCAGGGTCAATTCCTCTTTTATCTAAAACAATTGGAATAAAAGTACCTACAAGTGATGCTATTATAATTACAGAAATAAGAGATGTTGCAATGGTAAGCCCAAATTTTAAGTCAAATCCCAAAAAATACATTCCGGCAGACATCAGTATAAATGCTAATACCAAACCGTTGAATAGACTTAGTGATAATTCTTTTAAAAGCCTTTTCCATAATGAACCTTTTAAACTATCATTGGCCAAACCTTGAACAATAATGGCGGATGATTGTACTCCAACATTCCCTGCCATTGCTGCAATAAGTGGTGTAAAAAAGAACAATTCTTTATGATTTTGTAATGCTTCTTGAAATCCGCCTAATATAGAAACACTTATAAATCCTCCAAACAGCGCTAAAATTAACCAGGGTAATCTTGCTTTTGTCAGTTCCCAAATAGTATCATCAGCTTCCACATCTTGCGAGATACCTGCTGCCAATTGGTAATCTTTTTCAGCCTCTTCGGTAATAACATCAACAATGTCATCAATGGTAATTCTACCTACCAAACGGCCTAATTCATCTACAACCGGAATGGCTTCTAAGTCGTATTTACGCATTATTTTGGCTACTTCTTCGGCATCTTCATCAACACTTACAAAATCTACTTTTGGTATATAGATATCTTTAATTGGAGTTCGAGCTGAGGTAGTCAATAAATCTTTTAAGGATAATCGGCCTTTAAGTTTGTCATTGTCATCAACTACATAAATAGAATGGACACGTGTAACTTCTTCAGCCTGTGCTCGCATTTCTTTAATACACGTTAAAACATTCCAGTTTTCGTTAACTTTTACTAATTCTTTTGCCATTAAACCACCTGCAGAATCCTCGTCATAACGCAAAAGCTCTACAATGTCTTTAGCGTGCTCATCATCGTCAATTTCTGAGATTACTTCTTTCATTCTTTCATCAGAGAGTTCAGAAATAATATCTGTGGCATCATCGGTATCTAATTCAATCAATTCATCAGCAATTTCTTTTGCTGATAAACTTCTCAAAATCTTTTCACGAACATCTTCATCAACCTCTAATAGTATTTCAGAAGTGATTTCAGAATCTAAACTGTTAAAAACATAGGTTGCTTCGTAAGCGTTAAGCTCATCAAGTATTTCTGCGATATCAGCATAATGTAAATCCTTTAATAAATCAACAATACCTTGTTCATCATTTTGCTGAATGAGTGAAGAAACTTGGTTAAGTAATTCTTGACTATATTGAAAGGCCATAAGTCTTATTTTTAAAGGATTAACAAAAAGTTTAATGAACAATGAAAAAATTTAAACGATATCGTTTTCTATTTTAGCAGTTAGTTCTATAAATTGAGCTACACTTAATTGTTCCGGTCGTAACGCAAAAATAGCATCTTCTCTCAACTTATCAGATAAATTTAACGATTTTAAACTATTGCGTAATGTTTTTCGTCTCTGATTGAAGGCTGTTTTTACCACATTATAAAACAGTTTTTCATTAACTGGCAATTCGTAATGTACTTTTCTTTTGAGATGAATAACTCCTGATTGTACTTTTGGCGGCGGATCAAAAACTGTTGGTTCTACTGTGAAAAGATAAGTTACATCATAAAAAGCTTGGGTTAAGACCGATAAAATACCATAGGTTTTACTCCCTTCTTTTTCTGCAATGCGCTCTCCAACTTCTTTTTGAAACATGCCGCTAAATTCTGGTATAAGATGTCTGTTTTCTAGTGTTTTAAAAACTATTTGTGATGAAATATTGTAAGGAAAATTACCGATTATTGCTATTTGTTGATTGGGGAAATATTCAGCAATATTTATTTTTAAGAAATCGGCTTCAATAATTCTGTTTGCCAAATTTAAATAATGCGCTTTAAGATATTCAACCGATTCTTTATCGATTTCTATTACATGCGTTTCAAATTTTTTCTGAAGTAAATACTTGGTTAAAACGCCCATTCCGGGACCAATTTCTAACACCGTTTTATATCCGTCTCCAACCAATGAATCTGCAATTTGACTAGCAATTGTTTCATCTTTTAAAAAATGTTGTCCCAGATGTTTTTTTGCTCGTACACTCATGATTGATATTTTAAAATTCTATGGTTGGAATTGAGAAACTACTTTTAACTCGGTATGAAAAAAAACATATTTCCCGTTAAACTTCTGTTGTAATTGAGTTTGTAATAAAGTTAATTCTTTAAGTTGAAATTGTTCTAATATTTCTTTAGTTGGCATATTAAATTGTACTGCAAAGGTAACACCACCCATTTCTTCTTGAATCATTACTTGATGAATGTTGGCAGAATTAAAATTTCCAAAAGAAACATTTTCTTCAAAAAATTGATTCATCCAAGCAAGCCATTCTTGTTGAATGGTTTCTTCAATGTTAAAAGTGATGTTGTATATAAACATGGTTTATTTTTAAATAGATCAAAGATTAAAGACGTTTAAACTTTCTTGATTAATGGTGATTAGGTTTAATAATTTTTAATTGTACTTTTCTTTTGTCTTTTGTCTTTTGTCTTTTATCTTTTATCTTTTATCTCAATTCTATGAAATCATTTCAAATCCGCAATACGGAATTAAAACTTCCGGAATTTTGATGCCATCTTCCGTTTGATAATTTTCTAATAAACCGGCTAAAACACGTGGTAATGCCAGCGAACTACCATTTAGTGTATGCGCTAATTCGTTTTTACCTTCGCTATTTTTAAAACGGAGTTTTAATCTGTTTGCCTGAAAGGTTTCAAAATTGGAAACAGAACTAATTTCTAACCATTTGTCTTGCGCGGTAGAAAATACTTCAAAATCATAAGTAAGTGCCGAGGTAAAACCCATATCACCACCACATAATTTTAGAATTCGGTAAGGCAATTTCAATTCATTTAAAATATCTTTTACATGTGCTACCATTTCTTCTAAAGCAGCGTATGAATTTTCAGGTTTTTCAATGCGTACAATTTCTACTTTATCAAACTGATGCAGTCTGTTTAAACCTCTAACATGAGCACCATACGAACCTGCTTCACGTCTAAAACACGGAGTGTAAGCAGTGTTTAAAACAGGTAAATCACTTTCTTTTAACAGCACATCGCGGTATAAATTGGTAACAGGCACCTCAGCCGTTGGAATCAAATATAAATTATCAACTTCGCAACGATACATCTGTCCTTCTTTGTCTGGTAATTGTCCGGTTCCAAAACCAGAAGCTTCGTTTACTACAAACGGTGGAAGAATTTCTATATAACCGGCAGCAGCATTTTTATCGATAAAATAATTGATAAGAGCGCGTTGTAACCGTGCTCCTTTTCCTTTATACACCGGGAAACCTGCACCTGTTATTTTATTGCCTAAATCAAAATCGATAATGTCATATTTTTTTGCTAATTCCCAATGCGGAATAGCATTTTTGTGTAATGTTGGAATTTCTCCCTGTTCAAAAACCACTTCATTATCTTCGGGAGTTTTTCCAAATGGAACTTTTTCTGATGGAATATTAGGAACTAAATAAAGCAGTTCATTCAAAGCGTTTGATACGTCGTTTAAAGCGTCGGTTAATACCTTAGATTGCGCTCTTAACTGAACCGTTTTTTGCTTAATGATTGCTGCTTTTTGATGTTGTCCAGATTTCATAAATTGTCCAATTTCTTTTGACAAGGTATTTGATTCGGCTAATACAGCATCTAGTTCTGATTGTTTAGCTCTTCTAGTTTCATCAGTAGCAATAATTTTATCAATTAACATTTCCGCATCCTTAAAATGGCGTTTTTCCAAACCTTTTAAAACTAGTTCTTTGTTTTCTCTAATGAATGCAACTTGTAACATAAAATTATTTTTATCTATTATATTATTGATTGTTTTTTATAAAGTCCTCAGCATTTATTTGATCAATTTTTAGTTGATTTTTTAAGGCATCGAGTGATTCAAATTTATGTTCATCACGTAGGCGAGTTAAAAAGTCAACCTTAATCACATCATCATAAATGTATTGATTAAAATTGAAAAAATGAATTTCTATTGTTTGATTTTTACCATTTACAGTTGGTCTGTTTCCAATATTCATCATTCCGTAAAATGCTTTATTGTTAATAAAAGATTTTACAACATAAAC
Organism: Flavobacteriaceae bacterium; assembly: GCA_023700885.1. GTDB lineage: Bacteria > Bacteroidota > Bacteroidia > Flavobacteriales > Flavobacteriaceae > JAGXRT01. Next base: position 17,141 of record JAMPYA010000006.1, on the reverse strand, counting down.
TCCATTTTTAGGAATGAGTTTATACGTTTCTTTAACTTTGATGTTGGCGGTTGGAAAACCAATCTTTTCACCTATATTTTTTCCTTTTACTACAGTTCCGGATAAAAAATAATTATAGCCCAGAAATTCATTGGCTTTTACAATATCCCCTTCTATAAGTGCAGTTCTAATTTTTGTAGAACTAATTTTAATTTCACGAATACTCAGTGCTTCAATTTCGTTAACCGAAAAATCATAAATGTCTTCTTGCTCTTTTAATAGCTTAAAATTACCTGCTCTATTTTTGCCAAATAAATGATCATATCCAATATAAAGAGATTTTGTATTAAGTTGCTTAACTAATATTTCTGAAATAAAATCATTTGCAGTTAAATTTGCAAACTCCTTATTAAATGGTATTACATATAATAGGTCTATGCCTATTGCATCAATTAGTGCTGTTTTTTCTTCTAGAGTATTCAGTAATTTAATGGTGGAATTTTTTTCAAGCACCATTCTTGGATGAGGGAAAAAGGTAACAACAACAGATTTTTTATCTTCAATTTTTGCAGTTTTAACCAAATTTTGTAAGATTTCTTGATGTCCCACATGAACTCCGTCAAAAGCTCCAATAGTAACTACTGTTTGAAAATTTAGTATAAAATTTTTGTTATATTGTACGACTTCCAATTTTTAAAATTTTTATAGTGTAATGAGTGCAAATTTACATTTAATTTATTCAAAATTCTATGTCATATAAATCAATAAAAAAAGTTGGGTAGAAAAATAATTACTGTAAATTAGCTTTAATGTTGATAATAACCTTACAATGAATTTAAGATTTATATTAGTTATAGGTATTTCTTTGAGCATTTCTTTTGTGAATGCACAATCTAAAAAGCAAGTTCGCAACCTACAGAATACTAAAGAAACAAGTCAAAAAGGGCCTTTTGGATATGTTAGATGTGCTACTGTAGAAAACGAATTAGCTTTACAAAAACAATTTCCAAATCGTTTAAAAAATGCCGATTTTGAAAAATGGATAAGTCCGTTAATCAAAGAACATCAACTAAAAGTTGCATCAAAAACAGCTAAAACGTCCAGTATAATTACGATTCCGGTAGTTGTTCATGTGATACATAATGGAGATGCATTAGGAGCCGGAGAAAATATTACAGATGCTCAAGTTCGATCTCAAATAAAAGTGTTGAATGAAGATTTTAGAAGATTGTTGGGTACGCGTGGTGAAAACAACAACCCAGTTGGAGCTGATACTGAGATTGAATTTTGTTTAGCCGCAGTAGATCCTTCCGGTAATATGACCAATGGAATTAATCGCAAACAATTAACAAATGAGTCATTTACACAAACAGAAGTTAATACAATAGTAAAGCCTTCAAATCAGTGGGATCCAACCAAATATTTAAATATTTGGACCGTTCGTTTTACCGATAATACCTTGTTAGGATTTGCTCAGTTTCCTAGCAATTCAAGTTTATCAGGTATTAACACCGATGGAGGAGAGGCCTCTACAGATGGTGTTGTCATTTCCTATAATGCATTTGGCACTGCTGATTATAATGATGGGACATTTATACTAAACAACACATACAAATATGGAAGAACAGCTACACATGAGGTTGGTCACTGGTTAGGGTTAAGACATACATGGGGAGATGGAGATTGCTCTGTTGATGATTATTGTAATGATACCCCAGTGGCAGCCGATGCAAATTATGATTGTCCGGCTTCTAAAGACACTTGTCCTAATAATCCGGGAGTTGATATGATTGAGAATTATATGGATTATACCAAAGATGCGTGTATGAACATATTTACTCAAGATCAAAAAACAAGAATGCTGACTGTATTGACTAATTCTCCAAGAAGAAAAGAACTTGTAAATTCTTCTACATGTAATAGTGATTTTAGCTTTTCATTAGTTTCTGATTTTAAAGAGGTGTGTGTTCCTGATGTTGTAACCTATAAGTTTACTTATAATACCTATCTAGGTTTTAATCAAACAGTTACATTTTTAGCTACAAATTTGCCAGCAGGAGTTACCGCAACTTTCAATCCTGCAACAGCATCAGTCAATAATACAGATGTAACTTTAACTTTAAACGGAATTTCAAACAGTAACCTAGGTAATCATCAAATAAGAATTGCAGGAAGTTACTCAACTGTAAATAAAGGAATAACGGCTCAATTAAACATTTACAATTCAACACTACAACAAGTAAGTTTAATGAGTCCTTTAAATAATGCTGTTAATGTAATTACTCCGAGAGATTTATCTTGGGCAGCTATTGCTAATGTTAAATCATATCAAATTGAAATAGCCACTGATGCACTTTTTTCAAATATTGTTGATATGGCAAATGTTACAAGTACAACTTTCAAAACAAAGTTATTAAATCCTTTAACTCGATATTATTGGAGAGTTAAACCTATAAATCCATGTGCTCAGGGCGTCTTTTCAAGTACTTACAATTTCATTACTGCCGATATAATTTGCAAAGATTTTGTTGCAACAGATGTTCCTAAAATCATTTTGCCTGCTGGTTCAAATACAGTAGTTTCTACATTGTATGTTAATGAGTTAATGGATTTGTCATATGTAAAAGTTAAAATGAGTTTAACTCATTCATGGGTGGAGGATTTAACCATTTCAATAATAAGCCCGAAAGGAACTATTATTGTTTTATCAAGAGAAAATGGTGGAGATGGAGATAATTATACCAATACAATTTTTGATGATTACGCCACAACACCTATTTCAAATGGTAATGCACCTTTTACAGGGTCTTTTAAACCAGATGAAGCATTAAGTGCTTTATCCAATGAATCAGCGTATGGAAATTGGCAATTAAAAGTAAGTGACGGATATGATGAAGATGGTGGGTCGCTTTTAAATTGGACCTTAACCGTTTGTGGAGCTTCGAAAATAGATGTTGATAAAGATGGAATTGAAGATACTGTAGATAATTGTCCTACCATATATAATCCTACTCAAAAAGACATAGACGGTGATGGAATTGGCGATGCTTGTGACGATTCAGATGGAGATGGTGTATTTGATGATAAAGATAATTGTCCTTATGTTGTAAACCCCAATCAGGCAGATTTAGATAAAGATGGAATTGGAGATATGTGTGATGATTCTGATTCAGACGGATTATTAGACTATCAAGATAACTGCCCGTTTGCAGTTAATCCAAATCAAGAAGACAATGATAATGATGGTATTGGAGATGTTTGTGATTCTGATGATGATAATGACGGTGTTTTGGATGAAAATGACAATTGCATATTTGGTTCAAACTCTGATCAATCTGATGTTAATTACAACGGCATTGGTGATGTTTGTGAAGATTGTAATAAAGATGGAATACCTTTTTATTTAGATCAATTTATTTGTGATATAGCTGTAATTCCTGGATTTTCACCTAACGGAGATGGTTTGCACGATTTCTTTATCATTAACAACATTGAGTTGCACCCTAATAATAATCTCAAAATTTTCAATCGTTGGGGTAGTATAGTTTTTGAAGGCAAACAATATAAAAATACTTGGGACGGAATTGCAACAGAAGGTGGTGGTAATAAATTATTGCCGGCAGGACCCTATTTTTATGTTATTGAGTTAGATGAAACAGGGGTAAAACCTGTAACCGGCTGGATTTATATTAACTACTAACTATTAAGATTTGTAAAAATGAAACGCCCATGACAATTTTAAATGACACAAAAGAACATGATTATGGGCGTTCCATCTGACAAATAAAATTTATAGTGAGCTTGTCGAACTAAACAATAAATATAAACAGATGAAAGCATATAAATTTAAATTAAATAAATCTTTAAAATATTTTATAGTATTGATAGTTGGATTGGCCAGCCAAAATGGTTTTGCTCAACAAGATCCAAATTTTTCCTTGTATCAATATAATATGAGTATCGTAAATCCGGCATATGCAGGAACTACCGACCAATTAGAATTAAATTTAAATTTCAGAAAACAATGGGTTGGAATTGAAGGAAGTCCGCAAACACAAGCATTAAATATTTCGTCGCCAATTAATGACAGGGTTGGTTTAGGCTTAACTTTGGTAAACGATAAAGTATTTGTGTTAAAAGAAACCGATATTTATGCAGATTTTTCTTATAAACTACCAATAAGTATAGATACAGATTTATTTTTAGGAATCAAAGCCGGTGGTTCTTTAATAAATATTGATTTGATTTCTTTAGGCATTAATGACCCCTTGTTTTCAGAAGATGTGAGTAAATTTAATCCTAATTTTGGAATGGGAGCTTATCTAAAGGGTGAAAAGTATTTTGTAAATCTTTCCGTTCCTGGTTTATTGAGCTCTAAACGATATGAAAAAGAAGGAGTTCTAGTTACAAAAGCAGCAGATAAGGCACATTTTTATATAGGAAGTGGATATCAATTTTCACTGAGTGAATCAATTGATTTTACACCTTCTTTTCTTTGTAAAATAGTTACCGGAGCCCCGACCTCAATTGATATAACCGGAATGATGTCAATACATAAAAAAACAGAATTAGGGATTTCATATCGGTTAGATGAATCAATAAGTGCTATCGCAATGTTTAATTATATAGATTGGCTTCAATTTGGATATTCATATGAGCATTCAACTTCTTCTATTGGCGATTATAGCAATGGTTCGCATGAATTAATATTAAAATTATTGTTTTTAAAAAAGTAGTAAATAGTATAAATACGATATTATCAAAAGCTCAATTCGTAAGCTTTTTTTATTGCTATATTGTTAAATAATTGACATGTATTATGCGCGCATAATAAAAAAAATATTAAAAAAATATGGATATGTCAAAAAATAATGTATTTTTCGCATAAATTAACTAATAGACTAATTTATGAGAAAAATTTTATTATTAATGTTCTTTACTTTAATTGGAACATTTTTGTATGCCCAAACTACAATTACAGGTAAAATAGTAGATGCTAAAAATGGTACTCCTATACCTGGAGCAAACGTAAAAGTTGCTGGTAAATCATTAGGAACAACTACTGATTTTGATGGAAATTATAATTTAACGGTAAGTCTAGATGCGCCTTTTTCATTAGAATTTTCAATAATAGGATATGAAAATAAAGTTTTCAACGTTCAAAAAAATAATCAAGTTGTAAATATTTCATTAGATGAAGTAAGTTCAATTTTAGATGAGGTAGTAGTATCTGCCTCTAGAACTCCTGAACGATTATTAGAATCTCCTGTTACAGTTGAACGAATGGATATTAAGACTATTAGAGGAACTTCCTCGCCAACATTTTATGATGGGTTAGAGAATCTAAAAGGTGTTGATGTTAATACCAATAGTTTGACTTTTAAATCTATAAATACAAGAGGATTTGCGACTTTTGCAAATACGCGTTTTATGCAATTAGTTGATGGAATGGACAATTCATCTCCTGCTTTAAACTTTAACTTAGGAAATTTATTGGGAATGTCAGAATTAGATGTTCAATCTGTTGAACTTTTGCCTGGGGCTTCTTCTGCTTTATACGGCGCAAATGCATTCAATGGTATTATGTTTATGCAAAGTAAAAGTCCTTTTGATTATCCAGGTGTTAGCTTCTACGTAAAAAAGGGAATTACTTCTCAAAAAGAAGCAGGTGAAAATGATTATATTGATACTGGAATCCGATTTGCCTATAAGTTCAATGATAAATTTGCAGCAAAAACTTCATTTTCATTCTTAAAAGGAACTGAATGGTATGCAACCGATTATAGAAATACTAACGATAAAAGTCAGTTTATTGCTGGTACAAGAGCAAATCCAGATTATAATGGTTTAAATGTATATGGTGATGAGGTGTCTACAAATATGAATACATCATTTGGCACTACAGGAATTGGAATTGTATCAAGAACAGGTTATAATGAAAGAGATTTATTGGATTATAATGCAGAAAGTGTAAAACTTGACATCGCTCTACATTATAGACCATTCGCCAATGATGTTGAAGTAATATTTAACAGTAAAACCGGATTTGGAAATACAATTTATCAAGGTGCCAATAGATACAGCATTAAAAACTTCTTAATGACACAAAATAAGTTAGAAATTAAAGGTAATAGATTTTTTGTAAGAGGTTACATTACAGATGAGGATGCTGGAGATTCTTATGATACTAGATTTACCGCCATCAACATGCAAAGAGATGCTAAGAGCGACACCAATTGGTTTACAGATTATTACTTAGCATATAAAGGGGTATTGCGCAATCCAGGGTTTGGAGGGATGTTTAACTCCATTGCAGCAATCCCAGGAGATCATGTGTCGGCTAGAGCTTTTGCAGATTCTAATTTATTAAATAATGCATTATTAAGTCCATTACAAGTCGGAACATTGAGCGCTGCTGTGGCACCTCTTTTGGGTTTGCCATCATGGAATAGAGCAGATAAAGTTAGATACACTCCAGGAACAGATGCTTTTAAAACAGCTTTTGACAAAATTACTTCAGATCCTAATTTAGGTACAGGTTCAAAATTTGTTGACGGAACAAAAATTTATCACTCAGATGCCAATTATAATTTTGGAGACTTAGTTGATTTTGCTGAAATTCAACTTGGCGGTTCATGGAGACAATATTCATTAAATTCTGAAGGCACCATTTTTACAGATTATGATGGCCCTATTAATTATCAAGAATATGGTGCTTATATGCAAATTCAAAAGAAATTTATGGATGACAGGTTGAAATTTACAGGGTCTTTACGTTATGATAAAGCTGATGATTTTGATGGGAACATTTCTCCTAGAGTTGCGCTATCTTATTCCTTAGGTGGAGATAAAACGCGCAATTTGAGAGCTTCTTTCCAAACAGGATTTAGAAACCCAACAACACAAGATTTATTTATAGGTTTAGATGCAGGAAGAGCCATTTTAGTGGGATCATCTCCAGCTAATTTAGACCGTTACTTCACAGATGCTTTGCCAGTAAGAAATGCCACTGGTAGAGCTGTTTTAGGAAGCTCTACAGTTGTACTCTCGGGAAGAAGCGCTTATGAAAATTCTTTTTCTTATTCTTCTATATTAGCAGGAACTTATAAAAAATCTAATTTTGATCTTGTAAAACCTGAAAAAGTAACTGCGTATGAAGTAGGATACAGAGCTGGTTTTGGAAAATTAGCATTTGATGCAAGCGCTTATTACAATAAGTATGAAGATTTTATCGGAAATAAAACAGTAGTAGTTCCTTTTTATGGTGTTGTTGGCGATAACACTTTATCATTATTAGCACTTCAAAGTGGAGATAATAAACCATTTCAAATATATACAAACTCAACTGCAGATATTAAATCTTATGGTGGTAGCTTAGGAATTACAGCTAAAATATTCGGTAATTATGATTTTGGTGTAAACTATACCTATGCAAAATTTGATTTCGATCAAAGTACAGATCCAGACTATAAAGCAGGATTTAACACGCCCGAAAATAAAGTAAAAGTTTCTTTTGGAAATACGGCTCTTTTTGAAAATTTCGGATTTGGAGTTAATTACAGATGGAATGATGAATATTACTGGGAATCATCTTTCGTAGATGCTATTGTTGAATCTAGTTCAGTTGTAGACGCACAAATTAATTACTCTGTTCCAAAATGGAAAACAATGTTTAAAATAGGTGGATCAAATCTTGGTGGCAAAGAATATGTCAGTGCCCCTGGTGTAGGTAGTATTGGTTCTTTATACTATTTTAATTTGACAATCAACCCTTAAAATATTTCAGTTAATTGTTTTATTGTGAAAACACTCTTAGTTGCTAAGAGTGTTTTTTTATTAAAATGGAAAAAAACTTTTCAATTTTTAAAACAAAAAGTTACCTTTGCACCACGAAAAAAAGACTGATAATTAATTAATAACAATATAAATATAAAGGTAATGACTAAAGTTACAGGTAAGGTATCACAAATCATCGGGCCAGTTATTGATGTAGAGTTTGCGTCGGGATCCAATTTACCAAACATTTATGATTCATTAGAAATCGTTAGAAAAGATGGCTCCATCTTAGTTTTAGAGGTTCAACAACATGTTGGTGAAGATATAGTTAGATGTATCTCTATGGATTCTACCGATGGTTTAAGCAGAGGAGTTGAAGTGATTTCTACTGGTGGACCTATTCAAATGCCCATAGGTAAAGATATTTTTGGAAGATTATTCAATGTAAATGGTGATCCAATTGATGGGTTAAAAGCGCTTCCTAAAAGAGGTGAAGAAGGTTTACCAATTCATAGAGAAGCTCCAAAGTTTGAAGATTTATCAACAGCAACAGAAGTGCTTTTTACCGGAATTAAAGTAATTGACCTTATTGAACCTTATGCAAAGGGTGGTAAAATTGGATTATTTGGAGGAGCTGGCGTAGGAAAAACAGTTTTAATTCAGGAATTAATTAACAATATTGCAAAAGGTCATGGTGGTTTGTCGGTTTTCGCTGGCGTGGGTGAAAGAACTCGTGAAGGAAATGACCTATTACGTGAAATGTTAGAATCTGGTATTATCAAATACGGTGAAGAATTTGATAAATCTATGGAAGAAGGTGGATGGGATTTAGATAAAGTAGATACTAATATGCTTAAAGATTCTAAATTAACATTTGTTTTTGGACAGATGAATGAACCTCCAGGAGCTCGTGCACGTGTTGCATTATCGGGTTTAACAATAGCTGAATATTTTAGAGACGGAGCCGGTGAAGATCAAGGAAAAGACGTTTTATTCTTTATTGATAATATATTCCGTTTTACACAAGCTGGATCTGAAGTATCTGCCTTATTAGGACGTATGCCATCAGCGGTTGGATATCAACCAACCTTAGCAACAGAAATGGGTGCTATGCAAGAAAGAATTTCATCAACAAAAAAAGGATCAATTACATCAGTACAAGCGGTATATGTTCCTGCCGATGACTTGACAGACCCTGCTCCTGCAACAACTTTTGCGCACTTAGATGCTACAACAGTATTATCGCGTAAGATTGCTGAGTTAGGAATTTATCCAGCGGTTGACCCTCTAGATTCTACTTCAAGAATTTTGAATAAAGAAACCTTAGGTGATGAGCATTATAATACTGCACAACGCGTAAAAGAATTATTACAACGTTACAAAGAATTACAAGATATTATTGCTATTTTAGGAATGGAAGAGTTGAGTGAAGATGATAAAATAGCGGTACACAGAGCTCGTAGAGTTCAACGTTTCTTATCACAACCTTTTCACGTGGCTGAACAATTTACAGGTACTCCAGGTGTGTTTGTAGATATTAAAGATACTATTAAAGGATTTAATATGATTATGGATGGTGAGTTAGATCAATATCCAGAGGCAGCTTTTAACCTTAAAGGATCTATTCAGGATGCAATAGATGCAGGTGAGAAAATGTTAGCAGAATTTAGCAATTAATATCGAAATTATGTTTTTAGAAATTGTATCTCCAGAGGCAACCTTATTAAAATCAGAAGTCGAAACGGTTTTTGTTCCAGGAGTTAACGGAGAATTTCAAATGCTTGATAATCATGCACCAATTGTTTCGATATTAGGAAAAGGAGAAATTAAATTCAGAGGAAAATCAGTAAATTTTGAAGAGCAGTTTGAATCTAAATTTAAGAAGATCAATGATTTATACGTTTTACCTATTAATAGCGGAACAATTGAATTAAAATCAAATAAGATTATTATTCTAGCTGATTAGTTTAATATATGATAATCATAAAAAAACCTCAAGAAGTCTTGAGGTTTTTTTGTTTTATATAATTACTTTATCTAATTAAAAAGTTTTACAATATCATTTCCGTTGGCTAATATCAGCAGGGAAATCAATAATAAAAATCCGGCAACTTGCGCATATTCTAAAAATTTATCACTTGGTTTTTTGCCAGATATCATTTCAAATAAGGTAAAAACTACATGTCCGCCATCTAAAGCTGGAATAGGCAATAAATTCATAAATCCAAGCATGATTGATAAAAATGCAGTTATAGACCAAAAAGCGGCCCAACTCCATGTAGATGGGAAAATGCTTCCAATAGCAATAAAACCACCAATACTTGTTGCTCCTTTTTTAGTAAAAACGTATTTGAATTGCGCTATAAAATCATGCAATGTCCAATAAGCCATTTTGCTGCCTTCAGTAATACTTTGGCCAAATGAAAACTCTTTATGTTGAAATTTAACTACTTCTGAAACAGAAACTAAGGTGTTAACTCCAATAGTATTGTCTTCTGATGGTTTAACAGTAACATTAATCAATTCTTCATTTCTAAAAACGGATATTTCTAAAGGTTGTGTAGCGGTATTATTTTTAACAGCATCCGTAAATTCATTCCAAAATGCAATAGGTTTTCCATTTACACTTACTACACTATCATTTTTCATTAATCCAGCAATTTGTGCTGGAGAATCAGCTATAATCGTATCAATTACTGCTGTAAATCTTGGATTAAATGGTTTTAACACACCCTTTTCCCACATGGTTTTACCAATAGTTTCAGGAATTGAAATGATTTCAGTTGTCTTGTCTATATGTTGTACTTCTATAGACTGAACAGGTCTCAAAAATAAAAATTTGTTAACATCTAGAACATCATCAGGTATTTCATTATTGATTTTTAAAATTTTATCTCCGTCTTTAAAACCTAGAGATTTAAACTCATTGTCAACAGAAAATCCGTATTTAACATCATTAGCAGTAGAAAAATCGGAACCCCAAACAAAGAAAATCATTATGTAGATTACAATTCCTAAGATAAAGTTTACAGTAACTCCGCCTAACATAATTATAAGGCGTTGCCAAGCCGGTTTAGAGCGGAACTCCCAAGGTTGAGGTGGTAATTTCATCTGTTCAGTATCCATGCTTTCATCAATCATTCCGGAGATTTTAACATATCCGCCCAAAGGAATCCAGCCAATACCATAAACAGTTTCTCCAATTTTTTTCTTAAATATAGAGAACTTATAATCAAAGAATAAATAGAATTTTTCAACACGTGTTTTAAAAATCTTAGCAGGGATAAAATGCCCTAACTCATGCAATACAATTAAGATAGATAAACTCATTATAAATTGAGTCGCTTTTATCAATATATCCATTTCAATAATTTTAATTTTAAATCGGCACAAATATACAGTTTTAAGTTGAGGTCATTCAACTGTAAGTCTATATTTTAACAAAGTTATAACCCTTTTATATAAAATTTAATTACCTGACATTTATCATTGTTTAGAATCATTCTAATTTAGTATCTTTGCAAGGAAATAAAGTAGAACCTATATTTTTATGTGTACAGTTGCAAATATGTTGGTTGGAGAGAAAGGGATAATTACCGATTTATCTTTAGAACACATTCCTTTGAATTTATTGGAAATGGGCTGTTTACCGGGGAATGAACTCGAATTAGTTCAGCTAGCTCCACTTAAGGATCCTCTTTATTTAAAAGTTGACAATACCTACTTAGCGATTAGAAAAGAAACTGCTATTCATATTGAAATTACCAAGATTTAGGATTCATGAAAAAAATTAAGGAGATAAAAATTTCTTTAGTAGGAAATCCAAATACCGGTAAAACTTCACTATTTAATGTGTTAACAGGTTTAAACCAAAAAGTTGGTAATTATCCGGGAATTACGGTAGATAAAAAACAAGGATTGTGTAAATTATCAGAAAAAGTAAATGGAATAATTACCGATTTACCTGGAACTTATAGTATTAATCCTACTTCAATTGATGAATCTATTGTATTAGATACCTTATTAAATGTTCAAAATGACGATTATCCAGATGTTGTAGTTGTAGTAGCAGAAGTTGAAAATCTAAAAAGAAATTTACTGCTTTTTACACAAATTAAAGATTTAGAAATTCCTACGATTTTGGCGATTAATATGTCTGATCAAATGAAAAGAAAAGGAATTTCATTGGATTTAGAGGTCTTAGAACACGAATTAAAAACTAAAATAGTATTAATAAGTGCTCGTAAAAATATTGGAATTGAAAATTTGAAAGAGGCTATTGTTAATTACAACTCATACGATAGAACACCTGTTGCAGCAATAGCATATCGAATGGATCATGATTTTTTTGAAGATGTTAGAAATCAGTTTTCTAACAAATATTCTTTATATAAAACTTGGTTACTTATTACCCAGCATCAATCGGCTAATTTTATTTCTGATGAAGAACATGAAAAAATTCATCACTTTAGAAGAGATATCAGCAAAATAGAGAAATTACAGCATAGAGAAACCGTTTTACGGTATTCAGTAATTAATGAAATTCTAAAAAAAGGGTATCAAATAAACAGAAAAGAAGGAACTGATTTAAGAGCTATTTTAGATAAGATATTGACACATAAATACTTCGGATATTTTCTATTTGTCTTTATTTTATTGGCTATTTTCCAATCTGTTTTCAATTTAGCCACTTATCCGATGGATTATATTGATTCATCTTTTGCACAAATCAGCAATTATTTAAAATCAAATTTACCTGCGGGTCCGTTTTCAAATTTAATAAGTGAAGGAATCATTCCAGGAATTGGAGGAATCGTCATATTTATACCTCAAATTGCAATTCTCTTTTTCTTTATAGCTATTTTAGAAGAAACGGGCTATATGAGTAGAGTAGTTTTTTTAATGGACAAATTAATGCGTCGTTTTGGTCTGAGTGGTAAAAGTGTAATTCCGTTAATTTCTGGAACTGCGTGTGCTGTTCCTGCAATAATGGCAACTAGAAATATAAACAATTGGAGAGAACGTTTAATTACTATTTTAGTTACTCCCTTTACAACATGTTCAGCCCGATTACCTGTTTACGCTATTATAATTGCCGTCATAATTCCAAATAAAATGGTTTATGGTGTCTTTAATTTACAAGGATTGGTAATGATGGTATTGTATATCATAGGATTTGCTACGGCAATTATTGCGGCATATATTTTACATAAAATTATTAAAATTGAGCAACATTCTTTTTTTGTAATTGAAATGCCTAACTACAAATTACCTTCTTTAAAAAATGTTTTTTATACGGTAATTGAAAAGACTAAGGCCTTTGTGTTTGATGCAGGTAAAATTATTTTATCGATATCAATTATCCTTTGGTTTTTAGCATCTAATGGGCCAGAGTCATATAAGAATGCTGAAAAATTAGTAAAAGCCCAGCAGGTTGACTATCTTCATGATGATAATTTTGAGCAACAATTATCGGCTTTTAAATTGCAAAATTCGTACATTGGTATATTAGGTAAAACTATTGAACCCGCCATAGCTCCTTTGGGTTATGATTGGAAAATTGGTATTGCTATTATTAGTTCATTTGCAGCAAGAGAGGTTTTTGTTTCTACTTTGGCAACTATATATAGTGTAGAGAATGATGAGCAATTTTCAACAATAAAGGAAAGATTAGCAGCAGAAAAAAATCCTATTACAAAAGAGAGAAGATTTAATTTACCAACAGGAATGTCTTTGCTAATTTTTTATGCCTTTGCCCTTCAATGCGCTAGTACAATTGCAATTGTAAAACGAGAAACCAAGAGTTGGAAATGGCCAATAATTCAATTTTTTGGTATGGGATTGTTGGCTTATTTAGCAGCATTTTTAACCTTTAACTTCTTTCAATAATGCAAGAAATTTTAGTTTATATTGCCTTAACCTCTGCTTTATTTTTTTTGATAAAGAAATTTTATTTCCCATCTAAAAAGAATAAATCGGGTTGTGATAACAATTGTGGATGTCATTAGAGATTAGCTCAATCCAACATCTAAAGTCATCATCACTATAAATCCTGCTATAAAACCGAGAGTTGCAATATCAGTATATCGATCTCTTTGAGTTTCTGGAATTACCTCCTCAACCACAACAAATATCATAGCTCCAGCAGCAAATGCTAAAGCATATGGCAAAATTGGCTGAAAAGTCATTACAGCCCATGCTCCAAGAACAGCAGCAATAGGCTCTACCACAGCAGATGCCTGACCATACATAAAACTTTTACGTCTGCTAAAACCTTGTCTTCTTAAAGGCATAGAAACAGCAAATCCTTCAGGAAAGTTTTGTAAACCAATGCCAATAGCTAACGCAACAGCTCCTCCTATTGTTGCGCCTTCAAAACCTGCTGCAACACCACCAAATAAAACTCCTACGGCTAATCCTTCAGGAATGTTATGTAATGTTATTGCTAAAACCAACAGAGTTGTTTTATGCCAGGGTGTTTTTACACCTTCTTTTTCTGCTTCTCTAAAATTTACATGTAAATGCGGAAGTGTTTTATCTAAACCAAATAGAAATAAAGCACCAAGTGAAAAACCAACAACAGCCGGAATAACTTTAACAAATCCATCTCCGGGACTCATTTCAATTCCGGGAGCCAGTAAGCTCCAAAAACTTGCCGCAACCATTACTCCGCCAGTAAAACCTAACATTCCATCAAAAACGGCACGATTCATTCCTTTAAAGAAAAAAACCAAAGATGCCCCTAATGCTGTTAAACCCCAAGTAAATAAGGTTGCGTAAAACGCCGCCAAAATAGGATTAATACTTTCAAAATAATCAATAATTCCTTGAAGCATAGCTTTATATTATTAAACTAATTTAACATTTATTTTCAACTTAATGCATCCTATATTTGCCTTTTGTGACTTTAAATGTACTTTTGTGCAATACTAAGCAATGAAAATGAATCTATAAAATTGCAGTTATAGAAATAAACTATTAAATATATCATTTGTAATGAAGTATAATTATAATGAAATTGAGGCCAAATGGCAAAAATATTGGAAAAAAAACCAAACTTTTAAAGCAGAAAATAACTCAGATAAACCTAAATATTATGTGCTAGACATGTTTCCTTATCCTTCAGGAGCAGGATTGCATGTTGGACATCCACTTGGGTATATAGCTTCTGATATTTATGCGCGTTACAAACGATTAAAAGGATTTAACGTATTACATCCTCAAGGATATGATTCATTTGGTTTGCCAGCCGAACAATATGCTATTCAAACCGGACAACATCCGGCTATTACAACTGAAGAAAATATAAAAACTTACAGACGTCAATTAGATAAAATTGGGTTTTCATTCGATTGGTCTAGAGAAGTTAGAACTTCAAACCCATCCTATTATAAGTGGACACAGTGGATATTTATCCAATTATATAATTCTTACTATTGCAATGATGCTAATAAAGCAAGACCAATTTCAGAGTTGGAATCCGTTTTTGAACTTGAAGGAAACTATAGAATTAATGCTGCTTGTGCTGATGATGTAACTTATTTTACTTCAGATGATTGGAAATCTTTTTCATCAAAAGAAAAAGAATCTATTTTAGCGAAGTATCGATTGACGTATTTGTCAGAATCAGAAGTCAATTGGTGTCCGGTTTTAGGAACTGTATTAGCCAATGACGAAATTATAAATGGAGTTTCAGAAAGAGGAGGTCATCCGGTAGTTCGTAAAAAAATGATGCAGTGGAGTATGCGAATTTCTGCCTATGCCCAACGATTATTAGACGGACTTCAAACCATCGATTGGCCACAACCCTTAAAAGATGCTCAAACCAATTGGATTGGACGCTCTGAAGGTGCTATAGTTTCATTTAAAGTCCTATCCCCAACCCTTTCCGAAGGAAAGGGAGTTAGAGATTTTGGTTATTTAACAGGGAATCCTGAAATAGCTCATTTATTGTTAGAAAAAGCAAAAGAAATGAGAGCTAATCCTACTCAAGCAGAAGCAATTCTTTGGGAACAATTAAAAAGTAAAAACTTAGAATTTAAATTTAGACAACAGCATTTAATAGATGATTTTATTGTTGATTTTGTGTGTTTGTCCAAAAGATTAATTATAGAAGTTGATGGCAAAATTCACGAATCTCAGATTGAAAAGGATTTTGAAAGAACTAAAATTCTTGAAAAGAAGGGATACAAAGTTATTCGCTTTACAAATGAGGAAGTAATTGGAAATATTAATGAAATTGTTTCAAAAATTATTGCAGAACTAGAAAAACGTTTAACTATTTCCGAAGAAAAAATAGCAAATGAGAACAATGAAGTCCTTTCCTTAGGGAAGGATTTAGGATGGGAAATAGAAGTTTTTACCACAAGACCTGACACCATTTTTGGAGTATCGTTTATGACATTGGCACCAGAACACGAATTGGTATCGAAAATTACTACCGATGAATATCTGCCAAAAGTGAAAGAATATATTGCTAAAACGGCAAGTAGAAGTGAGCGTGAACGAATGGCTGATGTAAAAACGATCTCGGGTCAATTTACTGGAGCTTACGCAATTCATCCTTTTACCAATGAAAAAATTCCAATTTGGATTGGTGATTATGTGTTAGCTTCCTATGGAACCGGAGCGGTGATGTCTGTTCCTTGTGGCGACCAACGCGATTACGATTTTGCTAAGCATTTTGAGCTGCCTATACCAAATATTTTTGCTGATGTGGATATTTCAACCGAAGCTTTTTCTGATAAAGAAAATACGATTATTGCCAATTCTGATTTTATCGACAGATTAAATTACAAAAAGGCAAGTCAGAAAATTATCGAAGTACTTGTAGCCAAAAATCAAGGAAAGAAAAAAATAAATTTCAGGTTGCGCGATGCTGTTTTTTCACGGCAACGTTATTGGGGAGAGCCATTTCCGGTATATTATGTTGATGATGTTCCACAAATGATTGACGAAAAGTACTTACCAATCATTTTACCTGAAGTAGAAAATTATTTACCAACCGAAGATGGCAAACCTCCTTTAGGAAATGCTACTCATTGGGCTTGGTGTACTGAAACAAATGCTGTTGTGTCAAATAAATTGGTAAATGACCTCACTGTATTTCCATTAGAATTAAACACTATGCCGGGTTGGGCGGGATCTTCTTGGTATTTTAATCGATATATGGATGCACATAATCCAAATGAGTTTGCAAGTAAAGACGCTTTGAATTACTGGAAAGAAGTTGATTTGTACATTGGCGGTGCCGAACATGCTACCGGACATTTGTTATACGCCCGTTTTTGGCAAAAATTCTTATTTGATTTAGGTTATGTATCCGTTGATGAGTTTGCTAAAAAACTCATCAACCAAGGGATGATTTTAGGAACGAGTGCTTTTGT
>JAMPYA010000139.1 GCA_023700885.1 Flavobacteriaceae bacterium | reverse complement strand
TTAAGGTGGTTATAGCAATAGGGCTCACCTCTTCCCATTCCGAACAGAGAAGTTAAACCTATTTGCGCAGATGGTACTGCCATTATGGTGGGAGAGTATGTCGCCGCCTTCCTCAAAACCCTCATTAGAAATAATGAGGGTTTTTTTATTTTGATAATAGTAAAATTAAAGAACGAGTTTATTTTGAGAATAATAAACCTAAAGGAACTTGGGAGTTATTTAATGATACAAGAGAATTAATTAAACAAAAAAATTAATCATCTGGAATTCAATAAATAATTCGATACTCTCCCAAATCAAATTATCCAGAGTATAACGAATAGTTGCCATGACCAAAAATAAAAATTCAGTTTATTGATAAACGCTTCATGGTACTAGACTTAAATTATGAAAATAATTAACATCAGTTTTTAATTAAATGCATAGAGTCTAAAAACAAGATTGCGGTAGTTAAATGGAAAATCAAATTACAAAAAACATTAAATATATTTTATAAATATTTCAACGTTATAAGACTTTTCTATTTGTAATGTGCAATGTTGTATATATTCACTTAATCAGCGAGATACAAAACCATATGTCAAATTATTAAATTTTTGAAGATAAGTTGGTATATTTAAGTATATCTTCTTATTTCTTTATCTAAATAAATATTAAATCAATTATGTATAGAATGTGCTAATTATTTAATTTTTATTTAACTTCCACCATAAATAAAATCCAGTAATCGAAAGAAATGGACCGGATAATCCAATAAAACTGTACAGAATTTTAATCCAGATTCCGCCAAATTCGCCATAGTGAAATGGCGTCACCATACTGTCCAGTTTTTTCAAAATAGAAGCATCACTTATTTTTTGATATGAAAGAATTTTTCCTGTTTTATAATCAATATGGAACGAGTTAAAAAATTCACTAAAGTAAAAAGCATCTTTTTGATATTTTCCATAGATCATTATTTTAGCGGTTTCCTGCTTTGGCAGACGGATATAGGTCGGAGTGAACTCAGGATTATTCTTATGTAAATTATGCAAAATTTCATTAACCGATGCCACAATTTTAGGACTGGCTGGCGGTAAAGGGGAATTTAATGCTGCTTTTGAAACTTTAAAGGACAAAACGATTCCTGTAATCACTAAAATAATGTTTAAAAATAATGACCAAACCCCTATATAATGATGTAAACCGGAATAGTAATTTCTTTTATTCTTATTTTTAATTTTCACCTTAAAAATTAAGGTTTTTAGGATAGATTTCCTGTAAAGATAAATACCGGTGACCAATGCAAAAAAATATAATATTCCAAAAAGCAATATTGCAATTCTGCCAAAAATACCGGCATGTAAAGAGTAATGAAATTTTAAAAGCCAGGAAGTAAACTGGCTGTGATAATTTAAATCTTCAATGATTTCACTAGTGAAAGGATCTACAAATATCTTACGCCTTTCTTTTAAATTTCTAAGGTCAATAATCAATGCTTCATCCTGTGAGAATTTTGCCAGCCTTATTTCCCAAAGGGGATATTTATGCTGAATTACAGAGATTACTCGGTCATAATCTGGTGATTTTTGAATAATTTTTGCCGGAATATCTATGGGCACTGTTTGATCTATGGAATCATGAAAAACCAGAATGGCTCCAGAAATACCCATGATGATTAGATACAATCCTGTAATTAACCCTAACCATGAATGATATTTAAAAATCGTTTTGTTTTTCATCTGCAAACCTGTAAATTTTCTTAAAGAAAATTCGCAGCTGGAAATCTCTTATTCCCAAGCTGCGAATGACTTTTTTATAAATTAAATGTAAGTGAAAGATTGAATCTTGCTCCGTTCCCTTTAAAATAATTTTCTTCCCTAGCACCCCACTGTGAATTGAGATTGTAGTAATCTTCATTCAAAAGGTTTTGGATGCCTAGTCCGATTTTGTTATTTTTGGTAAATTGATAGTTAATGTTGAAATTTACCACGTTAAAACTATCAACAGGTCCTTTTCCGTAAGCATAACCGCCATTGGAATTGGCATCAAATTTCTTTCTGTTTCCGCTATAGGTATGAGATAATCTTGCATTCCAGAGTCCATCAATTTTATATTCTAAATAGGTTACTGTTTTTACAGGTGGTATACGGTCTCCATTCATATAGGTATTATAATTTCCATTATTTTTTGAATCCAGTTTCCCTTCAGTATAAGAAACTGAGCTTCCCATATACAGATTTTTTAGCAGTTTGGTGTCCAGCGCCAACTCAAAACCATATACTTTTTCCGGTTGTCGGGCAATTTGAAAAATGCCATTCACCTCTACATAGGTCGCACCCAAATCGGAAGTGCTTATATAATAAGCTCCGCTTAAATTTGTTTCACCAAACCTGCTGTTAAATCCAGCTTCATAATTATTTGCGATAACCGCTTCTGTCGCAATTTGACTTAATGTGTTCGCAGTAGCAGATCTGAGGGTTCTGCCAAGGTCAGCAATAGAAAAACTTTGAGAAAAGCTCACAAAAGGTTTGAAATAATTCCAGTTATTATAGCGAATTCCGGCATTAAAAGTGGTAGCGCTGTATTTTAAGTTGCCGCCTTCTACTGAAACGCCTCCACTTGGGGTATTTGAGCCAACTGGATATCTAACAATAGTCTGAAAATCATTCACATCGATGTTAATATTTTCTATCCTCAAACCAGTCTTCAACACAAAATTTCTGTACTCGGTTTTAAGCTGTAAATAGGGTGCAAAGTTGGTCATATCCATTTCTGGTACCCAGGAGCGACCATCAATTATACTTTGAGCGGTTTTGTCATTCATGATATCTACGCCATAAAGAATATCCCCGGTAAGATTTTTCCCCGATGAATAAGGAGTTTCAAAATTAAATCGAGCTCCTTTTTTATTGGATTCTAGAAAAGATTGCCCCCCTTCAAAACCCAGTACGGGATTGTAGAAAGCATCCGTAAATCCATATACCGTCTTAAAATCTTGAAGGTAGAGATTTAGCTTGAAGGCTGTATTTCCTGGCAGTTTATAAGCATTATAAATCAATTGAGCGTTGTGGTTATGACGGTTTCCCTCATCTACGCCCAACACTTCGCCAATTACACCAATTGCCGGTTCTTTACCGTAAACACCTGGTTGATTAGTATATTCTGTGTTCTGGTTGCTGCTGTAATAATTATACATCAACTCTATGTCCTGATTTGGACTAAGGTCATAATTTATTTTTCCAAACAAATTGTATTGGTTGGTTTCTCCAAGCCCATAGGTTGGAGACATTACCAAACCATTGGCGTCCCTATAAATTCCCGATTGCCCGAAACTTCCACTGGCCACATAGCCAATTTTATTGGTTTTACCCGAAAAGGTCTGCGAAATTTTAGTACCCACAGTATGGTCAATATCAACCAAAGAACCTTCTGTATTTATTTGAGTGGTACTTTCCAGTTTCCCGGTAGCTTTGGGTTTTTTAGTGATATAATTAACAATTCCGCCATCAGAGCCATTTCCATATATTGCGGTGGCGCCTTTGATTACTTCTATGCGTTCTAAAGTATTCGGATCTACGGTATTAATATCCCGGCCACCGCTTCTGAGCGGCGTAGATTGCGGAATTCCGTCAATAAGTATCAGCATATTCCGGCCTCTTAAAGTCTGGCCAACACTGCTGGTTTGATTGGTGCTTAAAGTTAAACCAGGCACTTCTGCTAAAATATCTGCAATAGAATTGCTGGTTTGAGACAAATTTTCAAGTTCACGAGAGGAAATAACCGAAACGGATGATGGAACTTCATCCAAAGTTTCTATTCTTCGGTTGGAAGTAATAACCACCTCGTTTAAATTTTGGAGATCTTCCGACAGTTGCACAGAAATACTTATTTCTTCTGATGATCTTAAGTTGAGTTCGCGATAAATGGTCTTGTAACCAATAGCAGAAAACTGAACGGAATAACTACCAGGGCTGATATTGGTTAAAGTGTAGCTTCCATTTTCATTTGTTGTTGTCCCGATTGAAGTGGTTTTTAGGACAATAGTTGCATAAGGAATTGCTTGTAGCTGTTGATTGGTAACTTTTCCTTTTATAGATCCACTTTGTGCCTGAACCGTTATCATAGTAGATAAGAGTAGTAATGTTAAAATATTTTTCATTTTTATTTGTTATTTATAATTAGTCTAAATAAATTTACCGCAAATTTATAAGAGATAATGTATTATAAAATGACGTATTGTGGTTAAAAAAAGACGTGATTTTGCTAATTGTGAATTTGTAGAATTAATGGGAAATGCAACAGATCTCAGTCAATTAATTGCCATACAAACATCTTATTCGGATGAAGAAGGAGTGAGGTATAGCAAAAATCATATTTTGCCAAAATATGGATCAGGGTGCATCATTAATTTTCAATTTTCCGAAATAAAGCTGTCAATTAGTAGGTTCAAACTTAATAGAGATTTAATCGTAAATTATGACTGTGATGCAGATTTTACACAGCTATCTTTTCTATTGGAAGGCGAAAAAATCATATCTCTTAATACTAATACCAATCAAATACTTTTAGAAAATCAAGAATCTTATATGGCTAATTTGAACCAACTAAAAGGAAGTGTTCGAATTTCATCCAAAAAAAATTTTAAGGAAATTAAGATAAGGCTATCTAAGTTGTTTTTGTTAAAATATGGCTTTCCATCTGATTATAATTTTAAAAAAATATCCGAAAAAAACTTGATTTTACCTATTACTAATGAATTATTTAAGATCCTGACTAATCTTGAAGAAAGTAGCTTAAAGGGCCTCTCGCGCAAAATTTTTATGGAGTCGAAAGTATTAGAATTACTCGCAATTCAAATTGAAAACTACACCAATGATGAGTTAAAAAAAAAGAATGCAGAAGGTAGTAAAACAATTAAAAAGATTTATAAAATACAACAAATTTTAAAAGATAATTTAAATCAAAATTATTCAATTAGGTTTTTGTCAAAAAAAATTGGCTTAAATGAAACAGTTCTTAAGCAAGAATTTATTAGGTTATTTGGTTGCTCTATGAGTGAATATAGTAAAAATGAAAAGATGTCTAAGGCTAAAGAATTATTAAGATGTACTCAAATACCGATTTATCAAATAGCAGAAGAAATTGGTTATAAAAATGCTACACATTTTAGTGTTGCATTTAAAAAATATGTTGGAAAACTACCAAAACAATATCGAAATTTTTTAAATTAAGAGCTCTTTACGATATGCTAATTTAAAGTTAATTGATTTTAACTATACTATATGTTTACAATATAACTAAAAAAAACTAAAGTAATTTTGTGGTTAATTATTGCAGTAAAGTGCCTTTATAATATTTCCTTCATTATGCCATTGCTATTTTTGCACTATTTTTTAGATATATATTGGTTTTAATACTTTGAAATTAATAAAGTTGTTGATGAAACGGTTAATAAAATATTACGGTGCCTAAAAGGAAGAATAACAACAATATTGTACCTTTAAGGTAATCATTCAAATTAAAATAATAAGAAGCTTTTTATTTGTAAATTTTGAGTTAAATATACCAATTTATGACACACTCATTTATTCGAAATTATCGAATGACTCATATATTGAGAACCT
Organism: Flavobacteriaceae bacterium; assembly: GCA_023700885.1. GTDB lineage: Bacteria > Bacteroidota > Bacteroidia > Flavobacteriales > Flavobacteriaceae > JAGXRT01. The sequence continues at coordinate 300 of JAMPYA010000139.1, read as the reverse complement.
AAAAAAATGTAATAAAGTCATTAAAATACAAGCTTATGCAAGCTGTTAATGCTGAAATGAATTTCGCCTTCAATAAAAATAATTTTATTGGTAAATCGGTCACAATTTCAAAAAATCAAGTTGAGTTGGCACTCAATAACAATCAAATATTTTTGTTGGAAAATGGAGCGCTGTTCAGGTTAAAATTTAGGAGTGTAAAACTCTTATCATTCAAATAATTAAATAAATTAAATATGTTAGTGAAGTATTCAAGTTCTAAGTGGCAAATTTTCTACCTAATGTTGATACTTTTTACAAGTA
>JAMPYA010000138.1 GCA_023700885.1 Flavobacteriaceae bacterium | reverse complement strand
GCGCAAGCACAAGTATATGAACTTTTTTCTGAAATTTCAGTTGCTCAGAATAATTATAAAAAAGCTTATGAGTTTCAAAAATTATTTAAAAAATTTAATGACAGCGTTTCCTCTAGTGATAGATTAATGAAAATAAAAGAGTTAGATGTCATTTTTGATGCCGAAAATAAGAATAAAGAATTACAAAATTTAACAGATAACAATAGACAAAATGAAATTCAAATTACAAACCAGAAAATATTAATTTACAGTTTTATTTTCTTAATTTTCATTGTATTTCTATTTACAGCAATTTTGTTTAAACAAAATCAAGATAAAGTTAAAATGAACGCTTTATTAAGCCTAAAGAGTGTTCAAATTGAAGATAAAAACAAAGAAATTTTAGAACAGCATCAAAATTTAGAAAAATTAAATGATACAAAAGATAAGTTCTTCTCAATTATTGGTCACGATTTAAAAAATCCGATGAATTCAATTATTGGTTTTTCAGAGCTACTTTCTGATAATTACAATAAATATGATGACGAAAAGCGTAACAAATTCATCAATATTATTAAAGAAAGTGCACATCGCTCAAATGAATTATTGGAGAATTTATTAACTTGGGCTCAATCACAAAGCAATTCTATAGAATTTCATCCTACAAAGATATCATTAAAGAAAAGTATCGAAGAGGTTTTCGGATTACTCAATGTACAAGCAAGTAAAAATGACATTACATTACAATCCAATTTTTCTGTTAATTGTAATGTAATTGCAGATCAAAACATGTTGCTAACTATATTGAGAAATTTAGTCGCTAATGCAATTAAATTTTCCAATCATAATAGTATGGTTTCAGTTATAGTTACACCGCATGATAAATTTTGTGAAATAACCGTAAAAGATTCTGGTGATGGAATACCAGAAAATGAAATTGAATACCTTTTTGATTTGCATAATAAAAGCAAAATTACCAAGAAATCAAAGAGTGGCTCTGGTTTAGGATTAATTCTGTGTAAGGATTTTGTAGAAAAACAGGGAGGTAAAATATGGGTAAATAGTAAATTAGGCGAAGGGTCAGAATTTACTTTTACGCTTCCTAACGCAACTTAAAATAAAAATTAAATATTTAAAACTTTACAAACCATCAACACTCATGATGGTTTTCTTTTTTATATTTGGAATTCAATAAAATCAGTATGGAAAATTTTATGTTTTATGTTCAGCAAGGTTTCTTTCATGTATTAGATTGGAAAGCCTATGATCATATTCTTTTTTTGGTGGCATTAACGGCGATATATACTTTTTCAGATTGGAAACGGATATTGTTTTTGGTGACACTTTTTACACTTGGTCATACCTTAACACTCATATTATCTGCCTATAATATCATAAAAATAAATGCTGCATATGTAGAATTTTTAATTCCTGCCACTATTTTTGTAACTGCATTATTTAATATGTTTACCGCCGGAAAATCGTCTAAAAAGAACAAATTAAGCATTAATTTATTGTTTGCTTTTTTCTTCGGATTAATTCATGGCTTAGGTTTTGCCGGATATTTTAGAATGATAGTTTCAGAAAATGAAGATAAAATGTTGCCATTGTTAGAATTTGCCTTAGGAATTGAAGGAGCACAAATTTTAGTTGTTTTAATAATTCTGATTTTGGCTTTTGCCTTTCAAACAATATTTCGTTTTTCAAAGCGAGATTGGGTTTTGGTTATCTCTTCATTAATCATGGGAATTGTAATACCTATGCTTATAAAAAATAAATTTTGGTAAATATTAACACACATTACTTAAAAATATATTTATTTTAGTGCACGCTACAAAAGATGAATAAAAAACAACAAAAATACGACCGAGCTTATTTAAGAATGGCCTTTGAATGGGCTAAACTTTCTTTTTGCGAAAGAAAACAAGTAGGCGCTTTAATTGTAAAGGACAGAATGATTATTTCAGATGGTTTTAATGGAACTCCAACCGGATTTGATAATTGCTGTGAAGATGATGAAGATAATACCAAATGGTATGTTTTACACGCAGAAGCAAATGCAATTTTAAAAGTAGCCGCATCTACTCAATCTAGTAAAGACGCTACTTTATATATTACGCTTTCGCCTTGTAAAGAGTGTAGCAAACTAATTCATCAATCAGGTATTAAAAGAGTAGTTTATGCAAATGCCTATACAGATACTTCTGGAATAGAATTTTTAAAAGAAGCAGGTGTAGAATTAACACATTATAAAGATGTTTAAAAACAAATCATTTTATCCTTTTTTCCTTGCAATCGCTATTGTTTTTGGCATTGTAATAGGAAGTAATTTTAATTTCGAACAAAAATCATTTTCCTTTGTTTCTAACGGTTCTCAGGATGCGAAAATTAAAAAATTGCTAGGATTTATCAAAAATAATTATGTTGATGAAGTTGATACCGATAGCCTATTAGATATTACTATAACGGAAATGCTAACTAATCTTGATCCACATTCTGTTTACATATCTAAAAGAGAAATGCAACAAAATATTGAAAGTATGCATGGTAACTTTGTTGGAATTGGAGTGCAGTTTATAATGTATCAAGATTCTGTTACAGTTATTAAAGCTATAGAAGGTGGACCAAGTGAAAAACTAGGAATTAAAGCTGGAGATCGCATTCTAATCGCAGAAAATGATACACTTTCTGGAAAAAAATTGGATAGTGACAACATCATGAGTATTCTAAAAGGCACACCAAATTCAAGTGTAGATGTTTTAATTTATAGAAAGGCAACTAAAGAAAAATTAAATTTTACAATCAAACGCGGGAATGTAGATATTAAAAGTGTTCCTGTTTCGTATATGTTAAATAGCGACATTGGTTATATCAAAATTGATCGATTTGCAATGACCACTTATAATGAGTTTAAAGAAGATTTAACAAAACTTCAGAAACAAGGGATGAAAGCCTTGGTATTAGATTTACGAGGAAATCCTGGTGGATTTATGGATATGGCTATTGCAATAGTGGATGAACTTTTAACTGAAAAAAAACTAATTGTTTATACAAAAAGTAAAAGCGGAAAAATAGAAAAATCGTTTTCAACAAGTAAAGGAAGTTTTGAAAAAGGAGAAACCTATGTTTTAATTGATGAAAATTCTGCATCAGCAAGTGAAATTGTTGCCGGTGCTTTACAAGATAATGATAGAGGAACTATCATTGGAAGACGCTCATTTGGCAAAGGGTTGGTGCAAGAAGAAATGTCTTTAGGTGATGGTTCTTCTGTTCGTTTAACAACCGCAAGATATTACACACCAACGGGTCGTTCAATTCAAAAACCATATACTAATAAATCAAATGGTGCCTATTTTCACGATTTTGAAGACAGAATAAATAATGGTGAATTAGTAACAAAAGATAGCATCAAAGTAAATGACTCCTTAAAATATACTACTCCTAAAGGAAAAACAGTTTACGGTGGTGGTGGTATTATACCAGATGTTTTTGTGCCCATAGACACCACTTCTTTCATCAGTAACTATTATTTAAGCGGTTTAAATGATTTTGCTTTCGAATATGTAGATAACAATAGAATCAAATTAAATAAAGTATCTCTGAAACAATTTATGATTTCATTTGATTCAGATAATGCTGTAATAAATAATTATCTTAAAGGAATGAGTCAATTTCACGTAAAAGAACGTCATAAAAAATACATAAAAATGTATCTAAAGGCTGTTATTGCAAGATATTTATATGATGATTTAGGTTTTTATACGGTAATTAATAATGAAGATTTAATGCTTAAAAAAGTAGAAACACTCCATCAGGCCAAAATTTTGAAATAATTTGATGATAAAAAATCAGAAAATATATTTTGCTTCCGACCAACATTTTGGTGCTCCGACCAGAGAAGCCAGTTTGCCTCGCGAATATAAATTTGTTCAATGGCTAGATGAAATTAAAAAAGATGCTGATATTTTATTTTTATTAGGTGATCTTTTTGACTTTTGGTTTGAATACAAAACTGTGGTTCCGAAAGGTTTTATAAGAGTTTTAGGAAAAATTGCAGAATTGAAAGATGCGGGAGTCGAAATACATTTCTTTGTCGGAAATCATGATTTATGGATGAATGACTATTTTGAAACAGAATTAGGAATTCCCATTTACCGCGAACCAAAAGAATTTATATTAAACAATAAAACCTTTTTAATTGGACATGGCGATGGTTTAGGCCCTGGAGATAATAGCTATAAACGAATGAAGAAAGTATTTACAAATCCTTTTTCTAAATGGCTTTATAGTTGGTTACACCCTGATATTGGAATGCGGTTGGCTCAGTATTTATCAGTAAAAAATAAGTTAATTTCTGGTGATGAAGACGTAGAATTTATGGGTGATAATGAATGGTTGCTTTTATATTGCAAAAGAAAATTAGAAACAAAACATTACGATTTTTTTATCTTCGGACACAGGCATATGCCTCTGGAAATCGATATTAATTCAAATTCGAAATACATAAATACAGGAGATTGGATTTCACACTATTCCTACGCTGTTTTTGAAAAAGAATCAATTTTACTTAAATCCTTTAAAGATTCATTTTAAACAGTGAAATATAAAATTGATAGAATTTTGTTTAAAAATTTAACAAAAAATTGTAGAATTGCAATCGATTTATCAAGGACATTTAACCAATTTTTAACAGCAAAATAACCAATTTTTAGCCAATTTGCACTCAGTATTAATAGTATAATATTATAGAAGAAATGATAGAGAATAACACTTCAAATGTAGACATTAGAGCACTAAATGAAAAAATTGAAAGAGAAAGTGCTTTTGTAGACTTACTTACTTTAGAAATGAACAAAGTAATTGTTGGTCAAAAACATATGATTGAACGTTTGTTAATCGGATTATTAGGAAATGGACATATTTTATTAGAAGGAGTTCCCGGATTAGCAAAAACACTTGCCATAAATACGTTGGCTAAAGCGGTACAAGGTTCTTTTAGCAGAATTCAGTTTACACCAGATTTATTGCCGGCAGATGTTGTTGGAACGATGATTTATAATATTAAAGCAAATGATTTCTCCATTAAAAAAGGACCCATATTCGCCAACTTTGTTTTAGCCGATGAGATTAACAGAGCGCCGGCAAAAGTTCAATCAGCTCTTTTAGAAGCCATGCAAGAACGTCAAATAACTATTGGAGACACTACTTTTAAATTAGACGAACCATTCTTAGTAATGGCAACACAAAACCCCATTGAACAAGAAGGAACTTACCCTTTACCAGAAGCTCAAGTGGATCGTTTTATGTTAAAAGCAGTGATTGATTATCCTAAAATGGACGAAGAACAAAAAATTGTTCGTCAACATTTGGAAAACAATACTCCAGCGGTTTCAGCAGTTGTTTCTATTGAGCAAATTTTGAATGCCAGAAAATCGGTTCTAGAAGTTTATATGGATGAAAAAATTGAAAAATACATACTTGACATTGTTTTTGCAACCCGTTATCCAGAAAAATATAAATTAGAAAGCATCAAACCTTTGATTAGTTATGGAGCTTCACCTCGAGGAAGTATCAATTTGGCATTAGCGGCAAAATGTTATGCTTTTATCAAACGAAGAGGTTATGTAATACCCGAAGATGTTCGTGCCGTAGTTTACGACGTACTTCGTCATAGAATTGGAATTACCTATGAAGCTGAAGCAGAAAATATAACTTCAGAAGATCTGATCAGTAAAATTATTAATGAAGTAGAAGTGCCATAATCCCATCCTAAATCCTTCCCAGAGGGAAGGACTTAAAAAGTTAAGGGAAATCAATATAAACAACAAATTCCCTTTCTCCTTTGGAGAGAGGGCTAGGGAGAGAGGAATGGAAACCAAAGAATTACTAAAGAAAGTTCGGAAGATAGAGATTAAAACACGTCGGCTATCAAACCATAT
>JAMPYA010000137.1 GCA_023700885.1 Flavobacteriaceae bacterium | reverse complement strand
GAAAAAACTTTGTCATTAAAGATTCGCTGACTTCTTATAATTGGAAATTGGTAAACGAGTCGAAAATGATTGGAAAATATTTGAGTTTTAAAGCCGTTGCCACTGTTAAAAGCAATGAAATGTCGTTTAATATGCGCGGCAATAGAAGTCAAAACAGGGTAAATCCGAATGATTCTATTGCATCAGCGCCACGAGATATTTTTATAGAAGCTTGGTATTCGCCCGAAGTTCCTGTGAATAACGGACCCGGAGAATATTGGGGACTTCCGGGTTTAATTATGGAAGTAAATGCCGACAGGATGTCATTACAAATGGTATCGTTGGATTTGAATCCGAAAGAAAAAATTAAAATTACAGAACCTGATAAAGGAAAAGTGGTTTCACAAAAAGAATACAACGAAATAATGAAGGCTAAGATGGAAGAAATGCGTGAGAATTTTGAAGGTGGCAGGAAACAAGGAAATGACAGTCATCGCATTCAAATACGCATGTAATTAGTTTATTATTAGTGTATTAAATATTTATGAAAAAGAAACTCTTATTTAAATTATTGGCTGTATTTTCGCCATTATTTTTATGCTCTCAAGTCATCAAAATAGAGGGTACTATAAAAGATCAGCAGGGAAATCTGTTAGAAATGGCCAATGTTATTGTATTAAAAAGCAATAATACGATTGAATCTTACTCCATTACAGATGCTAAGGGAAATTTTCGCTTAACAGTAGATCCCAATCAAACATACCAATTACGCGTAAGTTATTTGGGTTTTGCGCCTCATCAAGAAACAGTTACAACCACTTTAGATGCAGGAAATTTAACGAAATCAATTGTGCTGAAGGCGATGGATGACAAGCTAAAGGAGGTAGAGGTAACTTATAAAATTCCGATTACCATTAAAGGCGATACGTTGTCTTATGATAAAGATGCTTTTGCCAGCGGTAACGAAAAAAAGTTAGGTGATGTATTAAAAAAGCTTCCGGGAGTTGAAATTAATTCGGAAGGAGCAGTAGAGGTTGAAGGGAAAAAAGTTCAAAAAGTAATGGTTAACGGCAAAGACTTTTTTGACGGAGATTCTAAAATGGCTACTAAAAATATCCCTGCCAGCGCCATTGATAAAATTGAGTTTTTGCGTAATTACAATGAAGTCAATCCGATGCGTGGTATTGGCGATGATTCTGATAATGTAGCGATGAATATCAAACTAAAAAAAGGAAAAGAAAATTTTTGGTTTGGAGAATTAGGTGGCGGAGTTGGTTTGGAGGAACGTTATTTAGTGCATCCAAAACTATTTTATTACAGTCCCAAAAAAAGCGTAAACCTTTTATTAGATGCTAATAATATAGGTGCTGTACCTTTTACCATGCAAGACTATTTTCGTTTTACGGGTGGCATGCGAGGTATCAATCGCGGTGGCGGAACAACTTTACAAATATCATCTAATGATCTCGGATTTTCTATGACTCGCGACAATCGTGCGCAGGAAATCGACACCAAATTTGGTGCTTTTAATTTCAGTTACAATCCCATTAAAACATGGACTTTGAGTGGATTTTCTATTTTAAACGATACCAAAACAGATTTATTAACCAAAAGTCAGAAAAGATACATTCAAACCAATCAAACAGAACAAACTACTTTGGGTGCATTACAAAGAAGTCAGCTAGGAATGCTCAAATTGAGTTCGTCTTATAAACCCAATTTAAGTGCTCATTTTGATTATGATATCCTAATTAAAAAGTCAAAACAAACCGAAGAAAATACTATTTCATCTTTGGTTTCTGGGGTAACAAATAATATTGCAATTGGTAAAGAAAATGATCCATTTTCTATTAATCAAAACCTAAATTTTTATAAAACGATTGATGCTAAAAATTTGTACTCAGCAGAAATTCAACATCTTTGGCAAGAAGAGCAGCCGTTTTACAATACCTTAACTGCTTTTCAGCCCTTTCCGTCGATTTTGCCTATGCAAGCGCAAAATTTGTATGATTTAACCCAAAATCGCACTATAAAAACGAATAAGTTAGATGTCAAAGCAGATTATTTTTATTTGTTAAACAATACGAGTAATCTCAATTTAACAGCTGCTACAACGGTGAGTCATCAAAATTTTGATTCTTCTTTATTTCAAATTTTAGATAATGATACTCAAAATCCGCTGAATAATACTGATTTAATTAATGAGGTCACTTATAATTTTACCGATTTATACCTAGGATTGCGTTATAAAATGGTAACGGGAATTTTAACGGTAAGTCCGGGATTGACTTTACACCAATACTTAACAAAAGACACACAATTAGGAACAACGCTTAAAACAGATGATGTAAAATTATTGCCCGATTTTTATGTCAAATTACAGCTGAAAAAATCGGAAAGCTTACGTTTAACGTATAATAAATCGTTAGAATTTACTGATATTTTAAAACGTGCAGAAGGATTTATTTTCAATAATTACAACTCGATGAGTAGCGGAAACAGAGCCTTAGAAAATGCTTTATACCACCGAGTTTCATTGCAATATTTCAATTTTAATATGTTTTCATTCTTGAATATTCAGGGATTTGCTAACTATTCTAAAAAAGTGAATGGTGTTAAAAACAGCACAACTCTAGTTGGAATCAATCAAGTTTCAAGTCCGATTAATTCTAACTTAGCCGATGAAATTATTTCAGGAAACTTTAGATTAAGTAAGCGATATGGCAAAATAGAAACAAGATTAAGAGCCAATGTAACGCATAGTAATTTTAATAATTTAGTAAATAATGTTTGGAGTGAATCGAAATCATTTACCCAAGATTATCAGGGAAGTATAGTGAGTTCTTTTAAAAATGCACCCAATTTTGAAGTGGGTTACAATCGGATTTTTAATGATTATGATGGTGGAAATAGCACTACTCAATATATAACAGACCGACCTTTTGCCAATGTAGAAATCGGATTTTTAAAGCACTTTATATTTACGGCAGATTACAGTTATTATAACTACCGCGATGCTGATAAAACCATCAAAAACAATTATTCTTTGTTAGATGCCAAGGTGTATTATCAACAAAAAGACAGTAAGTGGGAGTATAGTTTGGTAGCCACCAATTTGTTAAACAATCGCTCCATTAATGATGATTCTTTTACAGAATTTGTAACGAGTACTTCTCAGTTTATGGTGCAGCCGAGGTATTTGATGTTTGCGGTGAAATATCATTTGTAATTGAAAGATTAATCATATAGATACCATTTTGAAAGGAATACCAATCGAAATTCCCCTCTAGAGAGGGGTTAGGGGTGTGTTTAACTGTTTTGTGAATAATAAGATTATGACCAAAAGAAAAGTAATTCCATACAATCCAAAGCTAAAAGAATTTGCAAGAGAATTGCGAAATAATTCAACTAAATCAGAAATATTCTTATGGCTAAAATTAAAAAATAAACAATTTTATGGGTATGATTTTCATCGTCAAAAACCAATTGATAATTATATACTAGATTTTTATTGTTATGAACTACTTTTAGGGATTGAAATAGATGGATATTCACATCAGTTTTTAGAAGTGTACCATAAAGACACGGTAAAAGAAAAACGTATGAAAGAACTTGGAATTAATGTTTTGAGATTTAGTGATGAACAAGTACAAAAGGATATGGAGAATGTCTTGAGAGCGATTGAGTTTTATATAACCGAATTTGAAAAACACACCCCCAGCCCCTCTCAAGAGGGGAGTTAAAAAGGTTAAATGAATTTAAGAATTGTGATTAATAAACAGTATATTATGATAATTATACTGTTAAATCCTATGAAATAGCCATGTTTGCAAAAACACAATTGCAAAGCAATCACTGAACACTGAAACAAATAAAATTTAGTGAAGTAAACTTTGATGAAAATATTTTAATCATACTGGCGAAACGTTAGTTCGTGAATACCAAAAAGAAAATAAATAAGGAATGAACAATTCCATATGACAAATGAAAAAAATAAAATATTCACATATGAAATAAAATAATTTTCCAAAATAGAGCGATTGTCCTGATTAATAGTAAGGTTAGGTGTGTACAAAACTTGAAAAGGGCAATATCTTTGATTGAAATATTAAGAGTTTGTAAAGTTCATAAAGTTTGTCATGTTTATAAAGTGTGACATTATTATATGATTACTTTAAACATTTAACAAAAAGCACATTTTCAAATTTTCAAATTTCCCAATTATTTTTTAAAAACAGCTTCGGCTATTTGAACAATAGTATCGGATTGACTCATGGTGTAATAATGTAAGACTGGAACACCAAAATTGCGCAACTCTTTTGATTGCTGAATACACCAATCAATTCCTACTTTTTTCACTTCTGAAGTAGTAAGACAAGCTTCTACTTTTAAAGAGAGTTCTTCTGGAATATCAATATTAAAAGTTTGCGAAAGCGTCGTGAGTTGTTTTTTAGTGGCGATGGGTTTTAATCCGGGAATAATAGGAACGGTGATTCCCGCTTCTCGGCATCTTTGTACAAAAGCGATAAATTTCTGATTATCAAAAAACATTTGTGTGATGATATATTCGGCTCCGGCATCAATCTTCTTTTTCAAATATTTGATATCAGATTGCACATTGGGTGATTCTACATGTTTCTCTGGATATCCTGCTACTCCAATTGAAAATTCAGTCTTTGAAGTTTCTAAAATATCATTTTCATGGTATTTACCACTGTTCATTCCAATAATTTGCTGAACCAATTCTTCGGCATACGTATGGCCTTCTGGTTCTGGTTTAAAGTGTCGTTCTCCAGGTGAATTATCGCCCCGAATCGCAAAAAGATTGTTGATACCCAAAAAATGAAAATCAATCAATCCGTTTTCAGTTTCCTCTGCACTAAATCCGCCACAAATAATATGAGGTACCACTTCAACTTTGTATTTATTTTTAATAGCAGCAGAAATCCCCACTGTTCCGGGGCGTTTTTTAACCACTTTTTTCTTTAACAAACCACCTTCCATTTTTTGATAAACCACTTCTTCTCGGTGATAAGTAACATCAATAAAAGCTGGATTGAATTTCATTAACGGATCAATAGTTTGGTAGATAGAATTGATGCTATCTCCTTTTTTAGGTGGTAGAATTTCAAAACTGAATAAGGTTTCTGTAGCGTTTTGTATAATTTCGATAATTTTCATTTCATTTCAATTTATTAATAATTTAGATTCGATGCTAACCATTTTTCAGCTGTTTCTATTGAAACGCCTTTTCTTTGAGCATAATCGCTGACTTGTTCTTTAGAAATTTTTCCCACATTAAAATAATGTGATTGTGGGTGTGAAAAGTAAAATCCACAAACAGAAGCGGCAGGATACATCGAATAATTTTCGGTTAAAGTCACGCCAATATTGTTTTCTACATCCAACATTTTAAATAAGATTTCTTTTTCAGCATGTTCTGGGCAAGCGGGATATCCCGGCGCGGGTCTGATTCCTTGGAAATCTTCTTTTATCAAGCTATCAAAATCAATTTCAGCATCACTTTCATAAGCCCAATATTCTTTACGAACTTTTGCATGGATCATTTCGGCCAAAGCTTCTGCCAATCTATCGGCCAACAGTTTAATCATAATACTGTTATAATGGTCATGAGCTGCTTCAAATTGCTGAATCCATTTTTCAATTCCAAATCCAGCAGAAACCACAAACATTCCCAGTGTATCATCATTATTGGGTGAAATAAAATCAGCCAAACAAGTATTTGGTGTTCCGTCACTTTTTTGTTTTTGATTTCTGAGAAAATGAAAAGTGGCCAATTGTTGTGATGACACAATAGGATCGTAAATAACGACATCTTCTTTTTCAGATTTTGCTGGGAATAAGCCAATTACAGCTTTGGCTTCAATCCAATTTTCGAGGATGATGGTATCGAGCATCTGATTGGCATCATCGTATAATTTTTTAGCTTCTGCTCCTTTTTCAGGATGATCTAATATTGCCGGATAT
>JAMPYA010000005.1 GCA_023700885.1 Flavobacteriaceae bacterium | reverse complement strand
TCAACAAAAAGCCTATGAGGAGCAGCAAAAAATGATTGCTGAAAACCAAGATTTTATTGAACGATTTAAAGGCACTTATTCTAAAACCAATCAGGTACAATCACGCGTTAGAATGCTTGAAAAATTGGTTATAGTTGAAGTAGATGAAGTGGACAATTCTGCTTTAAGATTAAAATTTCCTCCCTCAGTCAGAAGCGGACAATACCCGGTAGTTGTTACCTATTTATCTAAAAAATATGACAATCACGTAGTATTTAAAGATGCTAATATGGTTATTGAACGCGGACAAAAAGTAGCATTTGTAGGTAAAAATGGCGAAGGAAAATCTACTATGATTAAAGCCATTATGGGCGAAATTGATTTTCAAGGAAAACTTGAAATTGGACATAATGTAAAGATTGGCTATTTTGCTCAAAATCAAGCCTCATTATTAGATGAAAATTTAACGGTTTTTGAAACCATCGATCAAATTGCTGTTGGTGATATTCGCACTCAAATTAAAAATTTATTGGGAGCCTTTATGTTTAGCGGTGATGATACCACTAAAAAAGTCAAAGTATTATCAGGTGGTGAAAAAACTCGATTAGCCATGATTAAATTGTTGTTAGAACCCGTAAATGTGTTAATATTAGATGAGCCTACCAATCATTTAGACATGAAAACAAAGGATATTATAAAAGATGCCTTAAAAAACTTTGACGGAACTTTAATTTTAGTTTCACACGACCGTGATTTCTTGGATGGATTAGCAGAAAAAGTTTTTGAATTTGGAAATCAACGAGTTAAAGAACATTTTGAAAATATTACTGGTTTCTTAGCTATAAAAAAGATGGAAAATTTAAGTGAGATAGAAAGATAAGATGTAAACAATAGGAATTAGGTATTAGGAAATAGATATTTAATACCAATAGATCAAAATACTAAAACTCAAATTTTAGAATTAAATTTTTTAAATCTTTCAATTTTTTAATCTTTGAATCTTTAAATAAAATTATCGTATTTTTGTTTCTTAGTATATAAATTATGAATTCAAACTATTTATATGCCATTTCACCAATAGATGGTAGATATCAACACAAAATTGTTCGACTTACCAATTATTTTTCTGAAGCGGCTTTAATAAAATACAGACTACTTATTGAAATTGAATATTTTATTGCTTTATGCGAATTACCTTTACCTCAATTAAAAGATTTTGACAAAGCTCTTTTTAACAAACTTAGATCTTTATATAAAGACTTTTCTGAAAAGGATGCCATAAGAATTAAAGAATTTGAAAGTATTACCAATCATGATGTTAAGGCTGTAGAATATTTTATCAAAGAAAAATTTGAGGATTTAGGATTATCAAAATATAAGGAATTTATTCATTTTGGGTTAACATCTCAAGACATCAACAATACGGCAATTCCTTTAATTATTAAAGAAGCTTTACATCAAGAATATCAATTATCATTGACCAATTTAACTCACAGACTTCATTTACTGTCAACTGAATGGAAGGAAGTACCAATGATGGCCAGAACCCACGGTCAGCCAGCTTCCCCTACTCGTTTAGGAAAGGAACTAAATGTTTTTGTTGAACGTATTGAGCAACAAACTACCTTATTAAATTCTATTCCAATTGCAGCAAAATTTGGAGGAGCAACTGGTAATTTTAATGCGCATTTTGTGGCATATCCATCAATAGACTGGAAAGCTTTTGGGACTGATTTTGTTGAAAAAAAATTAGGTTTACATTACTCCTTCCCTACAACGCAGATTGAACATTATGACCACTTAGCTGCTTTATTTGATAATTTAAAAAGAATCAATACTGTTGTGATTGATTTAAACAGAGATATTTGGCAATATATTGCTATGGATTATTTTAAACAAACCATCAAAAAAGGAGAAATCGGTTCTTCGGCTATGCCACATAAAGTAAATCCAATAGACTTTGAAAATTCGGAAGGCAATTTAGGAATGGCTAATGCTATTTTTGAACACCTTTCTGCAAAATTACCTATTTCTAGATTACAACGAGATTTAACAGATTCTACTGTATTGCGAAATGTTGGAGTTCCGTTTGCACATACGCTTATTGCTTTTCAATCTACATTAAACGGCTTACAAAAATTGGTTTTAAATCAGGATAAAATTAATCAGGATCTAGAACACAACTGGGCTGTTGTTGCAGAAGCCATTCAAACTATTTTACGCAGAGAAGCCTACCCTAATCCTTATGAAACCCTGAAAGATTTAACAAGAAATCATCAACAAATAACCAAAGATTCTATTCATCAATTTATCAATCAATTAGAAGTATCTGAATCTATCAAAAACGAGCTTAAACAAATTACACCCTTTAACTATACCGGAATTTAATTATGGAAATATTTCTACATCCTGATACCTGGGTTGCCTTTCTAACCCTAACCTTTTTAGAAATTGTTTTAGGAATTGACAATATTATTTTTATTTCTATTGCTACTAACAAGTTGCCTGAGCATATGCAAAAAAGAGCTCAACGTGTTGGTCTGCTTTTGGCTATGGTGATGAGAATAATGCTGTTAATTGGTGTTTCCTATCTTATAGCAATGAACCAACCATTTTACTCCATTGATATTTCGTGGTTAAAAATAGATTTAACGGGTCAAAGTATTATTATGTATTTGGGAGGTTTATTTCTGTTATATAAAAGTACTAAGGAAATTAGACATAAAGTTGAAGGTGAAACTGATGAAAACGGCAACAAAGCCATTATTGTCAAATCATTTGCTGCCATTATATTTCAGATTGTTTTAATTGATTTAGTATTCTCATTTGATTCTGTTTTAACAGCAGTAGGTATGACCAATGGTATTAAAGGTGCATTACTCATTATGATTTTAGCTGTAATTATATCTATTATTATTATGATATTATTTGCGAATCCGGTAAGTAAGTTTGTAAATACACATCCAACCATACAAATGTTGGCATTGGCATTTTTAATTTTAATTGGTTTTATGTTGATAACAGAAGGTGCACATTTATCTAATACAGTAATTTTAGGCAAAGCTGTTGGAGCAATTCCTAAAGGATATTTATATTTTGCCATAGCATTTTCATTAGGAGTAGAAGCTTTAAATATGAGAATAAGAAAAAAATAGAAACACCTTTAGTTAAAATATTTTCTAATTTAACTATTTTAAGATATTCATCATTTACATTATTTAGTATTTACTTACTAATCAATGTATTAATATTATTTTTTTGATAAATCTAAAATTGCAAAATATTGTAACCAACCATTGTTGGCAATAGAATTACTTTTTAAGTTGTGAAGTAAAAACGACACTCTTTAAATTAATTTAGATTGATATAGAATTCTAATATATTATTGTTTAGGTCTTATAATTACATCTATCAACTGACCTGAATACATCCAAAATAATTAGAAAAACTGAAAAGTTATTCGTTATAAAATACCTGAATAAAAACTATATTACTTTTCAGATAAATCACATAAAGTTTGATTTTCCTCTTATCACTTTAAAAAACATCATCAAAAATGTACTTTTTTACATAGGTAATTAGCGGTTAAACCAAAGTAACATGTGTTACATTTTGATACTCAACTACACTATAAATTTGCCGTATCTTTAATATAAAATCCATGAAAAGCAATTTATTTTATAGTTATCGCAAAATAACTATTATTTTATTAACAATTTTATTTTCTCAATTATTACAAGCACAAAAAGCGATTACCTTAGAAGAAGCTATTAATAGTGCTCGAGAAAAAAACCGTAGCATACTCATAGCCAATCAGCAAATAAAATCTGCCCAAGCTGACTATAACAAAAGTTTAGGAATTATATTACCTCAGCTTAATTTATCTTATACAGCTTTAGCTACAAATGACCCTTTAAACGCTTTCGGATTTACCTTGCAACAACAACAAGTAACTATGGCAAGTTTCGATCCAAATGCTTTAAACAATCCGGAAAGAACAGAACATTACGTCTCTCAAATCCAAGTATTACAACCTTTAATAAATGTTGATGGAGTTTTTGGCAGAAAAGCTGCTAAAAACGTACTCGATGCCAGAAGTTCTATGGCTACACATACTGAAAATCAAACACTTTTAGAGGTTAAAAAAGTCTATGGCCAATTACAGCTGATGTATCAATTGGTTGAAGTTTACAAATCTGCAGAAAAGGCCATTTTAGAGCATAAAAAAATAGCCAGCAACTTTTTTAATCAGGGATTTTTGAAGAAAAATGATTTGTTGGAAATTGAAATTCATGTTACTGACATTCAAAATCAACTTCAAAATGCTGAGAAATTAGTACAAGACACTTCGGCATATTTAAACTTTCTAATGGGAACTGAAGCGTTAATTAGCTTAAAACCAACAGAAGAGTTGATACTTAACACCGAAAAAGTAAATTTAAACAATCAACTTTCTACAGAACGTTCAGATTTAAAAGCGACACAATACGGCCTTACTGCACAAAAGAATATGTATGAATCCAGTAAAATGAAATTTGTACCCAACATCAATGCCTTTGCCCATTTTAACTGGACTGATGATGAATTTTTGAAAACTCACAGTGATTCTTATATGTTGGGAATTCGCATGTCTTGGGATATTTTTAAAGGATTTCAAAACATCGGTGAAGTTCAAAAGCAAAAAGCAGCGCTTAAAATTGCAGAACTCAATTTAGACACCTATTTAACTTATAGTCAAATGGAGTTGGAAACAGCAAAACGTCAATTTATCAATGCTGAAAATAAGTTACAATTGACCTTATTAGGTAAAAATCACTCAGAAGAAGCTTTAACTATCAGAAAAAATCGTTTTAATCAAGGATTAGAAAAAACTGCTGATTTACTACAAGCTGAAACTGTTTTCCTTCAAAAACAAATGGAATATTTACAAGCCATTTTCGAGTATAATTTTACTATTTCACAATTGAAATTCATTCAAAATCAATAAAAAAACTCACTTAAAAAATATATCAAAATGAAAAATATAATTTCAATATTCATGATAATCGGTGCATTGTTTACTTATAGTTGCGGTGATACCCCAAAAGAAATAGACAAACAAACAACTACCATTAATGTAAAAGTTGACACCACATCTTCATTAAATGAGGGTTCTTTTTTATCTGCAAGCGGCACGATAACAACCGATCAGCATGCTGAAATTAGCACCCGTATGATGGGTTATATTACCAACATTCACGTTAAAGTTGGTGATAAAGTAACTAAGGGTCAGTTATTAATAAGTATCAACAACAATGATTTATTAGCAAAAGAGGCTCAGGTAAAAGCTGGAATTATTCAGGCAAAAGCAGGATTAAAAAATGCTGAAAAAGATTACCATCGATTTAAAACCTTATTTAGTCAGAATAGTGCTTCACAAAAAGAATTAGATGACATGACTACGCGTTATGAAGTAGCCAAAGCACAATTAGAAGCTGCTATACAAATGCAAAATGAAATATATGCTCATTTATCTTATAGTAATATTAGAGCACCTTTTAGCGGAACTATTACCGGAAAATATGTAAATAGTGGCGATATGGCAAACCCGGGCATGCCATTAGTAAGTTTGGAAGCTCCGGGTAAATTTGTTGCTACAGCTATGATTCCGGAATCGGAAATTTCTAAGATTGAATTAGGCACAGCCGTAAAGGTTACTGTTAAATCTACCGGAGACCTATTAACAGGAAAAGTTTCTGAGCTAAGCAATTCTTCAAGATTAACGGGCGGACAGTACATTGTAAAAATTAACCTAGACCCTACCACTGCAAAATTATATTCGGGTATGTTTGTAAATACGCTTTTTCCAATAGAAACTACTGAATTTAGAACAGTAAGTATCCCAAAATCTATTTTAGTAAAAAGAGGAGAATTAACCGGAATTTATACCATTAGTCAATCTAACACTGCTATTTTACGTTGGGTAAGAATTGGAAAAACTATTGGTGAAGATGTTGAAATATTATCTGGATTAAAAAAAGGTGAGGCTTATATCATTAGTGCAGAAGGTCATTTGTATAACGGAGCTAAAATTGCCATAAAACAATAATTATTATGAAATAGCCAATTTTACAAAACCTAAATATTAATAAAAAATATTTAATTAAACTGGCGTATTCCATATGACATTATAAAAAACAAATAAAATATTTATATATGAAAAACGGTTTAGCAGCAAAAATAGCTGAATTTTTCTTGCAGTCAAAATTAACAGTATTGCTAATGGTTTCTTTTGTTCTATTAGGTTTATACAGTTCTTATTTGATTCCAAGAGAAGAAGAACCTCAGATTGAGGTTCCTTTAGCAGATGTTTTTATCCAATTTCCAGGCGCATCACCTACTGAAATGGAGTCAAGGGTTGTAAAACCCTTAGAGAAAATAATCTCTAATCTACCCGGTGTAGAATATGTGTATTCTACCTCGATGAAAGAACAAGCCATGGTCATTGTTCAGTTTTATGTAGGCGAAAATGTAGAAGAATCTTATGTACAACTTTACAATGAGATTATGAAACACATGGATCAAATGCCTCAAGGAGTTTCCATGCCATTGGTTAAAACGCGTGCTATAGACGATGTGCCTGTTTTGGGATTAACACTTTGGAGCGAAACATCTGATGATTTTCAATTAAAACAATTAATGTCTGAAATTAATTCTGAAGTTGAAAAAGTTGATGGTGTTGGTATTACCAAAATTATTGGCGGTCGCAACAGACAGGTAAATGTAATTTTAGACAAAGATAAAATGGCAGAAAATAAAGTTGATTTTATCAATGTAGCTCAAAAAATACAAATAAACAATCAACAATTTTCATCAGGAAATATTAAAAATAATGACACTGAATTTGTTATTAATACCGGCAATTTTTTAAACACAGTAGAAGATGTAGAAAATATCATTGTGGGTGTTAACAAAAATACTCCAATTTATTTAAAACAAATCGCTACAGTAACTGACGGACCTGAAAACCCAAGTTCTTATGTTTCTTTTGGATATGGAATTGCAGATGAGAAATCTAAAGCATTTCCATCAGAATATCAAGCGGTAACGCTTTCTGTTGGAAAACAAAAAGGAGGAGACGCAATGAAAGTATCTAAAGTAATTTTAGATAAAATTGACCATCTTAAAAAGGATTTAATTCCAGATGATGTTCATGTTTCTGTCAGCCGAAATTACGGCGAAACTGCTTCAGATAAAGTAAATGATTTACTGGTTAACTTATTAATTGCTGTTTTATCCGTTTCCTTGGTGGTCATGTTGGCTATGGGCTGGAAAGGAGGATTAGTGGTGTTTTTATCGGTACCCATCACTTTTGCTTTGACCATTTTCAGTTATTATTTTATGGATTATACCTTGAATGGTATCACATTATTTGCGCTAGTATTTGTAACAGGTATTGTAGTTGATAATTCTATTATCATTGCAGAAAATATGCATCGTCACTTCCAAATGAAGCGATTGCCCTTTAAGCAAGCTGCCATATATTCTATCAATGAAGTGGGGAATCCAACTATTTTAGCAACCATTATTGTAATTGCCTCTGTATTACCTATGGCATTTGTATCCGGATTGATGGGACCTTATATGAGTCCGATTCCAATTGGTTCTTCCATTGCTATGTTTATATCTTTATTTGTTGCTTTAACAATTACACCTTATTTAGGCTTTCTTTTCCTTCAAGAAAAAGATAAAAAGAATAAAAAAGAAGAAAAAGGAGTTGAACTACATGACACCAAGATATACCAATTGTATACTCGGTTTTTAATCCCTCTTATAGACAATAAGAAAAAACGCTATCTATTTTTTGGACTAAATATCTTACTTTTTGTATTTACCATTAGTTTATTCTTAACTAAATCTGTCGGCGTAAAAATGTTACCTTTTGATGACAAAAATGAGTTTCAGATAGTGGTTGATATGCCAGAAGGCACCACTTTGGAACGAACCGCCATGGTTACCAAAGAAATTGCCCAAGTGGTAAGTCAAAATCCGATGGTAAAGGATTATCAAAGTTATGTTGGAACGGCATCTCCAATTACCTTTAACGGATTAGTAAGACATTACGATTTAAGAAGAGGATCTAATGTTGCAGATATACAGGTAAATTTAGTTCACAAAAGTGAAAGAAATCAACAAAGTCATGATATCACCAAAAAAATTAGACCTCAACTTCAAACAATTGGAAAGGCTTATAATGCCAATATAAAAATTATTGAAGTTCCACCGGGACCTCCTGTTTTATCAACTTTAGTTGCCGAAGTATATGGACCAGATTATCAAGAACAACTCAATATTGCCCATCAATTAAAAGAAAAAATAGCGAACACCACTGATGTTGTTGATGTTGATTGGATGATTGAGGCCGATCAAAAAGAATACAATTTTGAGGTTGACAAAGAAAAGGCAATGCTTAACGGAATTGCTCCTCAACAGATAGTAGCCACCTTAAATATGGCACTTTCAAACCGCCCTATCAGTAAATTATCAAAAGAGTCTGCCAATAATGAAGTTGGAATAGTGTTACAATTACACGATCAAGATAAATCATCTGTTCAAGATTTATTACAGCTTAAGGTTATTTCACAAACGGGTCAGGCTGTTCCAGTAAGCAACTTAGTTAAGGTAACTGAAAAAGCTATTGATAAAAGCATTATGCGTAAAAATCAGCAACGCGTTGTTTATGTAACTGCTGATATGGCTGGGGATTTAGAAAGTCCGGTATATGCCATTTTATCATTATCAGACCAATTAAAAGACATTAAAATACCAGAAGGCTTTAGTCTTAATGAAGAATTTACAAAACAACCAACTTATAATGACAATTATACCGTAAAATGGGATGGTGAGTGGCAAATTACCTATGAAGTTTTTCGCGATTTAGGTTCTTCTTTTGCCATTGTAATTATATTTATTTACATCATTTTAGTTGGATGGTTTGAAAGTTTCAGAGCCCCTGTTGTAATGATGATCGCTATCCCTTTATCTTTAGTTGGAATCATTCTAGGACATTGGATATTTGGCGCCTATTTTACCGCAACTTCGATGATTGGATTAATAGCACTTGCCGGAATTATGGTACGAAACTCTGTTTTGTTAATCGACTTTGTAAATATTCGATTAGCAGATGGAATCGGTTTAAGGCAAGCCGTTATTGAAGCCGGTGCGGTACGTACTACTCCAATCTTATTAACCGCCGGTACAGTTGTAATTGGAGCTTTAGTAATGTTAACAGATCCAATTTTTCAAGGATTAGCCATCTCATTATTAGGTGGAACAATTTTATCTACGGTTCTAACCTTGTTAATGGTGCCATTAATTTATTACTACACCGAAAAACATAAATATAAAAACTAATCACATGAAATTATTAATCATAACAAGTGTTCAGGAATATGAAAAATATCTTCCCGAACTATTCAAAAAAGCTGAAATAAAACAATTTAGCAGCACCAATATTAAAGGATACAATTCTACGGATGCTGATACCCTAACAGGAAACTGGTTTTCTTCTGCTGATGATGATTATGAATTAAACTCGAGTTTGTATTTCACATTTACTTCAGCTGAACTCATTGAAAAAATGATGGAACAAGTTACAGAATTTAACCTAAAAATTAATGGACAAAATCCGATACATGCCATTGTGTTAGGGGTTGAAAAGTTTGTTAATTAAACCTTAAATCTAAATATTTTTAGGAAATCTAAAGAAAGTATAGAGAAATACTTGATTAAGATTTCCTATTTTTGCTTTTTATAATAGTTGAGATGAGTCTTAAAGCAAAAAATATAATAAGCTTTTTTTTAATTCTAACGTTAGTATTACCTACTGTTATTCAGTTTGATCATAGCTTTGAAAATCATATTGACTCCAATTCAACAAAAGCCGGATACAATAAGGCTGTTAATTATTTAAGGTGTACTATATTTCATCAGTTATTTCTAATTAAGTCAACCTTAAGTTTTAATTCCACTGAAATTTTATCTTTTCCGTTTTTTAAGGATCTAAATTTCAAAACTTCTTATTTAAAAGTAACTAGGTATTCATTTTCAATTTATACAAGAGGGCCTCCATCTTTATTCTAATTAATTGAAAATAAACTTATTATTTAACTTTTAACCTTAAAATTATGTATTTTTTAAATAAATTACTTTTTGTAGGATTTATTTTATTATTTCCTTTTCAAATACTTGCTCAAAAATCACTTAATGGAAAAGTAATGGATCCATTACAAAATCCTTTATATAATGTAGAAATATACACTCCGGAAATTCACAAAGGCACAACCACTAATAAAGATGGACTGTTTTTTTTAGAAAAATTACCCGCCGGAAAAATAACCATTACCTTATCATCTTTGGGTTTCGAAACCCGATCTATTGAAGTAAATCTGAACGAAATACAGTATCTAGATATTCAATTAAATCCCATTGTTTTTGAAATTGATGAAGTAATTGTATCTACTCTTTTTCACAAACTTCAAAAAGACAATGTGAATAAGGTAGATTTCAGGAGTATGAAAGTGCTTCAACAAAATGGTGGATCTACCTTAATGCAACAATTAACTCAAATACCGGGAGTTTCTCAAATTACCACAGGAAATTCAATTGGAAAACCTGTAATCAGGGGATTGAGCGGAAACAGAGTTTTAATATATGCTAACGGAATTAGAGTCGAGAATCAACAATTTGGTGATGAACACGGAATTGGTTTAAATGATGCCGGAATTGAAAGTGTAGAAATTATTAAAGGCCCTGCATCCTTACTCTATGGATCTGATGCCTTGGGCGGAGTTCTTTATTTCACCCCAGAAAAATTTGCACCTTCAAACAGTAGCAAAATAGATTATGCTCAAAAATACTTTAGCAATACACAAGGAAGCAATCTTAGTTTAGGCTATAAAACCTCGTCAAAAAATTGGAATTTCCTTGGTAGAGGTGGATATTCAAATCATTTAGACTATAAAATTCCTAGTGGTAATCGCATTCATAATTCCCGTTTTAATGAGGCCGATTTTAAAACAGGGATTGGATATAGCAATGAACATTTTTCCAGCAATATTAGATATAATTATACCAATTCAAATCTAGGAATTCCGGAAGCGTTTGAATTACAATCTAATCATAGAAATCCGGCATATCCCAATCAGGAAATTAAACAACATCTGCTTAGTTCCCATCACCATTATTATTTAGAAAATGGAAAACTGGTTGCAGATTTAGGATATATTGAAAACAATCGCAAGGAATTTGTTGAAGAAGGCGAAGCAGAACTAGCCATGAAACTTAAGACTTTCAGTTATAATTTAAGATACCATTTACCAACAATTAAATCTATAGAAAGTATTATTGGTTTTCAGGGAATGAATCAAACTAATACCAATTTTGGTGAGGAACTACTAATTCCTGATGCTTCTATTAATGATTTAGGTTTATATACTACCTTATTTTATGCCCTTAAAAACACTTCTTTTCAAGCCGGAATTAGATATGATCATCGTGCAATTTCTTCAGAAGAAAATGGAATTATCAATGAATTGGGATATATAAAAGCTATTGATAAATCTTTTAATAGTTTTAACTCATCGATAGGTTTAAAAACTGATATCAATAAAAACAGTATATTCCGATTCAATTTTGCAACCGGATTCAGAGCTCCTAATTTAGCTGAATTAACGTCAAACGGTGTTCATGAAGGAAGCAACCGATATGAAATTGGTAATGCTAATTTAAAACACGAACAAAATTTTCAAACAGATTTATCTTATGAATTCAAAACAGATCATTTTGAATTCTACACTAATTTGTTCTACAATAAAATCAATAATTATATTTTTTTAACACCAACCAATACGGTCATCAATGCAAATGATGTTTATACCTACATACAGGATGACTCTCAATTATATGGTTCAGAAATTGGTGTTCATTTACATCCTCATCCGCTGGATTGGTTGCATTTAGAGAGTTCCTTTGAACTCGTTAGAGGCGAACAAAAAAATGGAAATAGGCTTCCTTTAATTCCCGCCGATAAGTGGAACAATACGCTAAAATTCACTTTCAAAAATAACCAATGGTCACAAAATTTATTTGCAGCCATTAATTTTGAACACACTTTTAATCAATCCAAAATAAGTGAATTTGAAACACCTTCTTCAAGCTATACCTTATTAAACTTTAGTAGTGGCAGCACTATTACATTTGCAAAGTTAAAATTTGATGCCAGCTTTAATATTCAGAATATTTTTAACAAATCGTATATTTCTCATTTATCTCGATTAAAAGCTGATGAGATCCACAACATGGGACGAAATTACGTCATGGGAATTAAGTTTAATTTATAAAAAATTAGTATCAATTTTTGACTAAATTTGATTGATTTAAAATTCATTTGTTATTAAATAATCCTATAAAATAAACTATGTATTGGCATGAAACATCGTAAATCATTAATTTTTGGATGCATGGGTCTAGGTGGAAGTTGGGACTCGTCACCTATTACAAAAAAAGACCAGATCAAAGCGTTTGATGTAATCAACACTGCATTGGAAAGCAACATAAATTTCTTTGATCATGCTGATATTTACACGCTTGGAAAAGCCGAGAAAGTATTTGGTATGTTTTTAAAAGAACACCACCATTTAAGAGCATCTATCAAAATACAGTCTAAAGCAGGAATTCAATTACATGAAGGTGCACTAAATTCTAATCGGTATAATTCCTCTAAAAACTATATCATTAATCAAGTTGAAGGTATTTTAAAAAGACTACAGATAGATTATCTAGATGTTTTTTTAATCCACAGACCCGACCCTTTAACCCATCCACTTGAAATAGCTGAGACATTTCATATTTTAAAAGAAAACGGATTGGTTAAAGAATTTGGAGTGAGCAATATGTCGGCTACACAGATCGATGTTTTTCAACAATTTTCTGATGTTCCAATTAAATACAATCAGTTACAATTTAGTTTAGGACATTCACAATTATTGCATAATGAAGTTTTTTTTAATACAGAAAATTCAGTTCCGTTCAATAATTTTGGAATGCTTGCATATGCACAAAAACACGCTGTTGAAATACAAACCTACGGAAGTTTAGACAAAGGGCTCTATGGCACAGGATCTCTTAATTCTGATCTTAAAAATGTAGCAGATACCCGTAAATTATTAAATCAACTTTCAGAAAAATATCAAACTCCTATTGCTGCACTTCAATTAGCATGGATTTCAAAATTACCTTGTAAAATAGTGCCAATCATTGGCACCACCAATCTTGAACGTATTATACAATGTGCTGAATTTGATCAAATTGATTTATCTCGTGAAGATTGGTATGACTTATGGACTACTTCTATGGGAAAGAGATTACCTTAATTAATTTTTATCAATCTAATTTTTTAAAGTCACAATTTCTTTTACTATCTCATCGGCAATAGCTAAACAGGCTGTTGCCGCCGGAGATGGTGCATTAAGCACATGCACATTACCATTGTGTTTGTATATTTTAAAATCATCAATTAGATTTCCTTTGGCATCTACGGCTTGAGCTCTCACTCCTGCTCTTGCAGATTTCACCTCATTAACAGTAATAGAAGGCATTAGTTTTTGGAGAGCCTTTACAAATGCCATTTTTGAAAAAGCACGGTGGTATTCACCCAATCCTTTTTTCCAGTGATTAAAAAACAATTTCCACGTTCCGCTAAATGTTAAAGCTTGGTAGGTATCTTTTAAACTAAAACTAGTTCTGTTGTATCCTTCTCGTTTAAATGAAAAGACAGCATTTGGTCCACATTCAATACTATCATCAACCATTCGTGTAAAATGCACACCTAGAAAAGGAAAATTAGGATCTGGAACCGGATATACTAAATGTTTTATTTTATGTTCTGCTTCTTTAGTCAACTCAAAATAATCTCCTCTAAAACCAACAATCTGAATATTTAAATTTAGATTATCAATAGCTGCAAGTCTATCAGATTGAAGTCCGCCACAAAAAATAATTGTATTAGTTTTGAAAATTTCTGTAGTAGTAATTACTTCTTTTTCTGCAAAATCAGAATTTGTTTTTACAACTTCACAAGAAGTAATCAATTTACTTTTAGGATTTATTTGATGGATTAGTTCCCCAAATTTTTTACAAACCTGAACAAAATCTATGATACCCGCCGTTGGGACATGAATTGCTTTGATTCCCTCAATAAAAGGTTCTCGTTCTTTGATTTCTTGCTGATTTAAAAAGGAAATGCCCTCAGTACCATTTTCCACTCCGCGTTGATAAATCATTTCCAACAGTGGCAATTCTGATTCATCTGTAGCTACAATTATTTTCCCGCAAACATCATGCTTTATATTATTTTCTTTGGCAAATTTTATGAGTTGATGATGTCCATTTTTACAATTCAAAGCTTTAAAAGAACCCGGTTTATAATAGATTCCGGAATGCATTACTCCCGAATTTCTACCGGTTTGATGTTTTCCTAAAGCTTCCTCTTTTTCGAGTACTGCTATAGATTTATCAGGAAATTTTAGTTGTAATTTATAGGCAGTTGCTAAACCGACAATACCACCACCAACGATGATATAATCGAAATAATTATTGGACATATTTTGTTTTTTTGATAAAATTCAAGACTATAAAACCGGCAAAAAAGAATATTGATAAAATTAAAATAGACATTTTCATAGAATTGGTAAGAGCAATTGCTAATCCAAATATAAAAGTACCCACTACAATAGATATTTTTTCTGTTACATCATAAAAACTAAAATAGGTTGCGTGATTATGGGTTTCTTCCGGCAACAATTTTGAATAGGTCGATCTTGACAAGGTTTGAATGGCACCTAAAACCATTCCTAATACACCTCCCAAAATATAAAATTTGAGATAGACATTTGGATCATCTCGGTGTAATAAAAAGGCTCCGTAACTGGCAACAGCCCATATAATAACTGTTATTTTTAAGGAAATTAAATTTCCAAATCTTTCAGAAATTCTTGAAAAGATATACGCGCCTACAATTCCTACCAGTTGAACCAATAAAATGGTAATGATTAAATTAGAGGTTTCCAATCCCAATTCTTTTTTACCATAAACTGTTGAGAGCAAAATGGTAGTTTGAACTCCAATACTAAACAAAAAGAACGCAATTAAAAACATTCTAAGTTGTGGGAAAAAGATAAGCTCCTTAAAAACTTTTCTCAGTGCTTTAAATCCTTTAAAAATAAAATCTCTCTTCGGTTTTTTGTTGTATACATTATTGGGTAAAATGTGAAAAGTATATTGCGCAAATCCTAGCCACCAGATTCCAACCATTAAAAATGATATCCTTGAAGGCAAGGTTGGATCTGTAATACCATACCAATGCGGATTTAAAACCATCGTCAAATTAAAAAGCAACAAAAAAACGGATCCAAAATATCCTAGCATAAATCCTTTAGCGCTTACTCTGTCCTGTTGTTCAGGAAACGCAACTTCAGGTAAATAGGCGTTATAAAAAACCAGACTACCCCAGAAACCGATACTTGCTAAAATAGTAAACAATATTCCAATCCAAAGATTTTCAACACCTGTAAAAAAATATAAACTCATCACAGAAATTGATCCTACAAAACAGAAAAATTGCATAAAACGCTTTTTATTTCCCATATAATCTGCAATACCAGATAAGATTGGAGAAATGAAAGCAATTACCAAAAATGAAATAGAAAGTGCGTAAGTATATAAAGAGGTATTATGAAATTCGGTTCCCAAAAAAGTTACGAGTCCGTTACTGTTTGATGTAACTGATTCATAATATATTGGAAAAATTGCTGTTGAAATTACTAAAGCGTATGCAGAATTAGCCCAATCATAAAAAGCCCAAGCGTTAATTAATTTTTTACTTCCCCTTTTAAACTTCATAAAAAAACCATTCGATTTGAATGGTTTAAATATACTATTAAAATTATTATTTCAATTTTATTTACAAATTATTTAGCATTATACTTTGCGGCCATCTCAATTGCAGTAGGTAAATATGCTTTTAAATCTTGAATTCTAGTTTCATGTGAAGGGTGCGTACTTAAAAATTCAGGTGTGCTATTTTTACCATTAGCACTCATTCTAATCCACACATTAACAGCTTCTTCTGGTTTATAACCAGCCATAATCATAAATACCATTCCTAATTTATCTGCTTCGGTTTCATGAACTCTGCTATACTTTAACATACCAACTGTTGATCCAATTCCGTACACAGTTTGCCAAATAGCTTTTTTTTTGGGATCATCTTTAGCAGTTCCAATAGCAACGGCCACACCACCAAGTTGTTGAGCGTAACCTGCTGTCATTCTTTCTTGACCATGTTTTGCAAAAGCATGTGCAATTTCATGCCCCATAACCGCTGCAATTCCATCAGCATTGGCACAAATTGGCAGAATTCCTTCATAAAAAACTACTTTTCCTCCAGGTAAACACCAAGCATTCATTGATTTGTCTTCAATTAAATTAAATTCCCATTTATAACTATCTGCTTCTGCTACCATTCCATTTGCTCGCATAAATTTATCAACTGCTTTTGAAATATTATTTCCAATCTGTCTAATTTCATTGGTTTTAGCAAGGTTTTTAGAAACTTTATTTTCTTTTAAGAAACCTGAATACATCTCAAAACTAGAAGGTAATATCTGACTGTCAGACACTAAATTAACGCGTTGTCTACCCGTAATTGGCACTGTTGTACAACTATAAATTAACAATATTGTTGTTAAAAAAATAAATGCTTTTCTCATTTTTCTATTTTTAAAGATTCTTTCTTACTATTTAGATTAAATTTGCTAACTCATCTGTAAGTTACAACAAATTAAAAATGTCTAAATCAAATTTACAAAAATTACGCCAAGTTCAAATGAAATTAGCTTATAAAGTAATTTTATTAAAAGGTAAGATTTCTCAGTCTATTTCTTTAAAATTAGGAACGTATCATGCCATTAAACTTTTTAGGACTCCTTTTAAATTTAAAACACCTAAAAGAGAGTATCCAATGATTTCAAAATCACTAAAAGAGACCCTTATGATTCAAGAACTTCAAAAAGAAATTATGGTGTATCATTATGGGAATTCTGACAAAAAAGTGTTATTAATTCACGGATGGGCAGGAAGAGGAACGCAACTTTTTAAAATTGCAGATCTTTTATTAGAAAACGGTTATTCTGTTATTAGTTTTGATGCGCCAGCTCACGGAAATTCTACCGGAACTCAAACTATGATGAATGAATTTGTAATTTGTATTAAAGTTTTATCAGAAAAATATGGTCCTTTTAAGTTTGGAATTGGTCATTCTTTAGGCGGTATGGCACTTTTAAATGCTATTAATCGAGGTGTTTCCTTTCAAAAAGCAATTTGTATAGGTTCCGGCAATTCCATTTTTGATATTATGAAAGATTTTGTTGCCAAATTAGAAATGAAGCCCATAATTGCTCAAATGATGAAAGAACATTACGACCGTCAATTTGGGGTAGATTTAGAAACATTTTCGTCGTATCAGGTAGCCAAAAATATTGAAATCCCAACTTTAATCATTCATGATACAGAAGATAAAGATGTGCCAGTACAATGTGCCTACGACATTCATCAACATTTAAAAAATGGAGAATTAATGATTACCAACAAATTAGGTCATCGCAAAGTTTTAGGAGATGCTCAAGTTTTAGAAAAAATCATTAACTTTATGCATGCTTAATTTTAATCATATCATCTATTTTATTTTAATATTAACATCGTTAACTTGTACTTCACAGGTTCATAAAACTGATGCTATAAACCCTTCAGAAAAAATGACAGAACAAGATTGGAAAAATAAATTAACCCCTGAACAATACAGAATCCTAAGAGAAAAAGGAACAGAATATCCAAATACCGGTGAATATAACCTCCATTTTGAAAAAGGAAATTACCACTGTTCCGGATGTGACGCAATACTTTTTAAATCGACTCAAAAATTTGAATCTGATTGTGGTTGGCCTTCTTTTGATGATGCTGTCAAGGATGCCATTGAATATAAATTGGATAAGTCTCATTTTATGATACGTACTGAAATTCTTTGTAAAAATTGTGGCGGTCATTTGGGCCATTTATTTAACGATGGCCCTACTGCAACTGGTGAGCGTTTTTGTGTCAATTCCGTTTCTTTAAAATTTAAGAAAGAATAAACCTTAAAAATTTTTATTACAATCCACAACTTTACTGCTTAAAGCTGTCCATGCCTAAATAACGTTGACCGAATTTCCTGTTTTTGTAAAGGTGTAAAGGTGCTTCCCTTTTTCACAATTCTTCAATTCGACAATTCAACAATTTAGTAAACTTTTATTTCTCACTTTGACACATCACATCAAAAATGTATCTTTGTGCCACTTAAAAAATGACATAAGAAATAGACATGTTTGAAAAAAAAGAAATTTTATGAAAATATATTAATCAAACTGGCCTATTCTATATGACAAATAAAAAACAATAAATATTTACATATAAAACTATGTTTAATAATTTAACTGAAAAATTAGATAAGGCCTTACATGTACTGAAAGGTCATGGTAAAATAACCGAAGTAAATGTTGCCGAAACTTTAAAAGAAGTCCGTAAAGCTCTCTTAGATGCCGACGTTAACTATAAAATTGCGAGTGATTTTACTAAAACTGTAAAAGAAAAAGCAATTGGCCAAAATGTATTAACTACCCTTCAGCCAAGTCAGTTATTAGTTAAAATTGTAAAAGATGAACTTACCCAATTAATGGGAGGTGAAACTGCAGGAATAAACCTTTCTGGAGCACCTACTGTTATATTGATGTCAGGTTTACAAGGATCCGGTAAAACAACTTTTACAGGAAAATTGGCTCATTTTTTAAAAACCAAAAAATCTAAAAATGTTTTATTAGTAGGTTGCGATATTTATCGTCCTGCGGCTATCAACCAGTTACAAATTGTTGGAGGACAAGTTGGAGTTGATGTTTATGTTGAATTGGAAAATAAAAATCCGGTAGAAATAGCATTAAACGCATTAAAACATGCTAAATCAAACGGAAAAAATGTAGTTATTATTGATACCGCCGGTCGTTTAGCTGTTGATGAATTGATGATGAAAGAGATTTCTGATATTCATAAAGCGGTTAAACCACATGAAACCTTATTTGTGGTTGACTCCATGACTGGTCAAGATGCGGTAAATACTGCCAAAGCATTTAATGATGTCCTCAATTTTGATGGAGTTATTTTAACAAAATTAGATGGTGATACACGTGGTGGAGCAGCTATATCTATCAAATCTGTCGTTAATAAGCCGATAAAATTTATTGGTACAGGAGAAAAAATGGAGGCTATTGAAATTTTCCATCCTGATCGTATGGCAGATCGTATTTTAGGAATGGGTGACGTTGTCTCTTTAGTAGAACGTGCTCAAGAACAATACGACGAAGAAGAAGCTCGAAAAATCAGCAAGAAAATTGCTAAGAATCAATTTGGTTTTGATGATTTCTTAAGTCAGATTCAGCAGATTAAAAAAATGGGGAATATGAAGGATTTAATGGGCATGATTCCCGGTGCCGGAAAAATGATGAAAGATATTGATATTGACGATAATGCTTTTAAAGGAATTGAAGCTATCATTCATTCTATGACTCCATCTGAACGCAGCACCCCTTCTATTATTGATGGAAACAGAAAAAACAGAATTGCCAAAGGTTCTGGAACCTCAGTACAAGAGGTTAACCAACTGATGAAACAATTTGATCAAATGAGCAAAATGATGAAGATGATGCAAAGTGGAGGCGGTAAACAGATGATGCAAATGATGAAAGGAATGCGTTAATTAGCTGTTGGCTATTGGCTATTGGCTATTGGCTATTGGCAAAACTAATTAACTTCGTAATCTAAAATACTTAAAAAATGATATTACTAGACGGAAAATTAACTTCTGAACAAATAAAAGAAGAATTAGCTACAGAAGTAGCCAAAATAAAATCAAAAGGAAAAAGAGCACCTCATTTAGCTGCTGTTTTAGTAGGTTTAGACGGAGCTAGTTTAACCTATGTTAACAGCAAAGTAAAATCTTGTGAAAAAATTGGATTTGGATCTACTTTAATTCAACTTGAAGAATCCACAACAGAAGCTGAACTTTTAGCAGTAATTGACGGATTAAACAAGAATGCTGAGATTGATGGCTTTATTGTACAGTTACCACTTCCGAAACATATAGATGAACAAAAAGTTATCATGGCAATAGACCCAGATAAAGATGTAGATGGGTTTCATCCTACCAATTTTGGGAGAATGGCTTTAGAATTACCAGCATTTATTCCGGCAACACCCTATGGTATATTAGAATTATTAGAACGTTACCAAGTTGAAACTTCTGGTAAAAATATAGTTGTTATTGGCAGAAGTCATATTGTTGGCAGACCCATGAGTATATTGCTAAGTCAGAAAAGAACCGTTGGAGATGCTACTGTAACAGTTGCACATAGCAGAACTAAAGATTTAAAATCTATCACTAAGCAAGCAGATATTATAGTAGCTGCATTAGGTATTGCCGAATTTTTAACAGGTGATATGGTAAAAGATGGTGTAGTTATTATTGATGTAGGCATCACTAGAGTTCAAGATGCTACAAAGAAAAGCGGATTTAGATTGGCAGGTGATGTTCATTTTGAAAGCGTGGCTCCAAAATCATCTTATATTACTCCGGTACCTGGTGGCGTAGGACCGATGACCATTGCTATGTTAATGAAAAATACTTTATTAGCATATAATAGAAGATAATTTTATATATTTAGCGCAATTAACACTATTTAATTCGCTAAATATATGAGTTCAGCAATATTTTCTAATAATTTTACATTCAATATTGGAAGTAATGAACATCTATTTGTAATCTTAATGTTTACAATAGGTGGTTTTTTCCTTATCTATTTTAGCAAAAATTATTTGAATAAACAATTACAAGAAAGGGTTGGAATGTTGTTTGCCTACACATTATCAGCTACGGTAATTATTTGGTCACTCACAAAAATATATTTAGGAACTTTTAATATTCAAACAGACTTACCTTTAAATCTGTGTAACTTAGTTGCTTTAGCTGCTCCTATTTTAACAGTAACCAAGAAGAAAGTATTTTATGAAATATTCTTTTTCTGGGTTTTTGCAGGCACTTTACAAGGTGTTATTACTCCCACTTTAGAACACGGATTTCCTCATTTTGATTTTATCAAGTATTGGTATATTCATGCAGGATTAATTGTATTTATGTTGTATATGACTTTTATCTACCATTTTAAACCAACCTTTAAAAGTGTACTAAAATCATTTTACGGTATTCAAATCTATTTAATTTTAATGCTTATCATAAATCACTATTTAGGATCTAATTATTTCTTTTTAAACGCAAAGCCAAACTCTGGTTCTTTATTAGATTATTTTGGCGATTGGCCTAATTATATATTTGTAGCAGAGTTAATTATGATTCCTTTTTTCTCCTTGTTTTACCTTCCTTTCTATTTTGCAAGAAAAAAGGTTTTAGTAAGAACTTAAATTGCTCTATTTACTAAATCTATAGAAAAGGCCGGGAAACAAATTGATATATATTCAACAGCTTCATCAAAAGGATTAGCATATTGTACACGAGTTCCTTTTTTAATTTTGATGGATTCTCCTGCATTTAGAATAATAATTTCTCCATCAATATTGAACTGTTTTTTACCCTTTATGATAAAAGTATATTCGTCAAACTGGGGTGTTTGAAAGGGTTCACTCCAATTTGGAGGTGCTATCATTTTAGCAATACTCATCTCTGACATTACACTTGCCAAACCAAAATGTTCTTCAATTAATTTTCCATCATTTGTAGGTACTACAAACGGACTTCTTTGAACCGTATATTTATTCATCATTACACTTTATTTTTTGCGCATTTTTAACTAACTTTAGTAAAGATATTAAACTTCCCTGCTAATTTAAATCTGTAAGTTATGAAAATTACATTTTTAGGCGGTGCAGAAACCGTTACAGGATCTAAAACTCTTGTAGAAATTGATGATAAAAAATTATTAGTTGATTGCGGTTTATTTCAAGGAATCAAAGAATTGCGTAAAAAGAACTGGGATCAATTTCCTATCAACCCTGCTGAGATTGATGTAATTTTATTAACTCATGCTCATCTTGACCATTGCGGGTATATACCACTTTTAGTAAAAAATGGATTTAAAGGAAATATATATTGCACTCCTCCCACTTTTGAACTTACTAAAATTATATTGTTAGACAGCGCTAAAATTCAAGAGGAAGAATGTGAACACTGCAATAAATATGAATATTCTAAACATAAACCAGCAAAACCACTTTATACAATTTCAGATGTAGAAAATAGTTTTAATTTTTTTAAAACATTAGATTATAAAACACATTTCTCTTTATTCAATAATGTATTTATTGAATTTCACGAAAGTGGTCATATTTTAGGAAGTGCTTCCATAAAAATTAATATCAAAGGTGAAACTATCGTTTTTTCAGGTGATTTAGGAAGAAAAAATCCGCTCATCTTAAATAAAATGACATATTTCACCAAAACTGACTATGTTGTCATGGAGTCAACTTATGGTAATAAAGAACACCCTGAGCTAGATATCAAAAAAATATTATTTGAAATTGTTTTACATACTTATAATAAGGGTGGAAACCTTATAATTCCCACTTTTTCTGTCGAACGCGCTCAAGAACTCATTTATTTATTTAAGGAATTAAAAAAAGAAAATTTATTACCTCCAATACCTATTTATTTAGACAGTCCGATGGGCGTTAATGCCACTCAAGTTTATTTTAATTATTTGAATTATTTAAACTTGAATAAGCAAGATTTGAATGAAATGAATGAAGCGGTTCAGTTAATTAAAAGTATTGAAATTTCTAAAGCTGTTGTAAAAGATAAAAAACAAAAAATTGTCTTAGCCGGTAGCGGTATGGTAACAGGAGGCCGAGTTCTTCATTACTTAAAAAGACATATTGGTGATGCCAAAAACACTATTTTACTTGTTGGTTTTCAGGCAGAAGGCACACGTGGAAGAGCTTTATTAGAAGGTGAAAGAGAAATTAAATTTATGGGAGCATATCACCAAGTTAAGGCAGAAGTACTTTGTATCAATGCTTTATCTGGTCATGCAGACCAAAGCGATTTATTAGATTGGCTGCAACATTTTAAAGTTGCTCCAAAAGAAATCTACTTAAATCACGGAGAATTACATCAAAGCAACTCACTTTGCACCAAAATAAAAACCACTTTACAAACCAATTGCAAAGTGGCTAAAATGAACACTGTTTATGATTTGTATTAACGTTTATTTCATTACTTTTTTCAAAATTCCCAACACACCTCGAATAAAAGTAGCACTCGTCAATACTTTAACCATAGGATTCATTGCAGTACTTTTACGCGTTGATGTAGTCATTTTTTTAGAATATTCATCCCGTTCTTTATCTTGTTTTTCATCCAATTGGATTTGAGTAATTTTTTTATTTAGCATTTCATATGCACTTTCACGATCTACAACCTCATTATATTTTCTAACTAATTTTGATCTACTAATAAGTTCTTTTAATTCGCTTTCAGTTAGAATATCCATTCTACTCATGGGTGCACACAACATAGTTCTGGCTAAGGGTGTTGGTATTCCTTTATCATTTAAGGCTGTTATCAAAGCTTCTCCTATTCCCATTTGTGTAAGGACTTCTTCTGTGTTATAATATTCAGAATCCGGGAAATTTTCTGCTGCAAGTTTAATTGCTTTTCTATCTTTTGCTGTAAATGCTCTTAATGCGTGTTGAACTTTCAATCCAAGTTGAGCTAAAATATCTTCTGGCACATCTTTCGGATTTTGGGTCACAAAATAAATTCCTACTCCCTTAGAACGTATTAATTTTACGATATTTTCAATTTGATTTAATAATGCTTTTGAGGCTTCACTAAAAATTAAATGAGCTTCATCAATAAAGATGATTAGTTCAGGCCTGTCACTATCTCCTTGTTCAGGAAATGTACTATATATTTCTGCTAATAATTGCAACATAAAAGTGGAAAACAACTTTGGTTTATCCTGTATATCAGTTAATCTCAAAATTGAAATCATTCCTTTACCATTTTCATCTATTCGCAACAAATCTTGTACATCAAAAGAATGTTCTCCAAAAAACAATTCAGCACCTTGCTGCTCTAATTCAATTATCTTTCTCAATATCAAACCTGTACTTGAAGTTGATAATCTTCCATAAGCTTCTTCAATTTCTGATTTCCCCTCTTGAGTTATAAATTGTAGTATTTTTTTAAAATCCTTTAAATCGAGTAAAGGAATATTATGATCATCACAATATTTAAAAATAATTGCTACAATACTACTTTGAGTATCATTGATTTCTAAAATTCTAGACAATAAAACAGGTCCAAATTCAGAAACAGTTGCTCGTAATCGTACCCCTTCTTGTTCTGATAAAGTCAAAATTTCAACAGGAAATTCCTGTGATTTAAAAGGAATACCAATAGCAGCATGACGTTCATCAATTTTGGGATGCCCTGGGCTTGCTTTTGCCAATCCGCTTAAATCACCTTTAATATCCATCAACAAAACTGGAATACCGTTTAATGATAAACTTTCTGCAAAACCTTGCAGGGTTTTCGTTTTTCCAGTACCCGTAGCTCCGGCTATTAGACCATGTCTATTTAAAGTTTTTAGCGGTACTTTTACCAAAGCATTTGTCACAGCTTCTTCCCCCAACATAGCGGCTCCAAAAACTATAGAATCTCCTTTAAACTGGTGACTTTCATTGATATATTTTAAAAAGTCTTCTTGTTTTCTCATAAATTTTCTTTTTTTTAAAGATACTCATTTTATAAGAAAATGAAAAAATCGATTTTAATATTATTCTGATTTTATACTTTGAAAATTCTATCTTTGCAGCATGTTAGACATTTCATCACAAATATTAATAGCACAAGGAAAACTTTTACCACTGATGGAGGAATTTTACACCATTCAAGGAGAAGGATTTCACACTGGAAAAGCAGCTTATTTTATCAGAGTTGGAGGATGCGATGTTGGTTGTCATTGGTGCGATGTAAAAGAAAGTTGGGATGCTAACTTACACCCACCAACTTTAAGCACCTCTATTGTTGAAAATGTAAAGAAATACGCCAAAACGGTTGTAGTTACAGGTGGAGAGCCATTGATGTGGAATATGGATTTTCTAACTTCCGAATTAAAAAATATCGGTATAAAAACACATATTGAAACTTCTGGAGCATATCCTTTAAGTGGTATCTGGAATTGGATTTGTTTATCTCCCAAGAAAACTAAATTACCACTTGAAAACATCTATTTAAAAGCTAATGAGCTTAAAATAATCATACAAAATAAACATGATTTTAAGTTTGCAGAAGCAGAATCTTTAAAAGTTTCAGCAAGTTGCGAACTTTATTTACAACCAGAATGGAGTAAAAGAGAGCTCATGACCCCTTTAATTGTTGATTATGTAATGAGAAATCCACAATGGAAAATTTCATTACAGACCCACAAATACTTAAACATTCCTTAATTATTTTGTAATTTTTGCTGAACTATTTGGTAGATTTTTTCAAATTGCTCTTCTTTAGTCATATCAGAGTTATCTATTTCTATAGCATCAGAAGCTATTATTAAAGGTGAATCTTCTCGATTAGAATCTATATAATCTCTTGATTTTACATTTTCTAAAATTTCATCATAAGAAACATTATCTCCTTTATTGATTAATTCATGAAAACGTCTTGCAGCCCTTTTATCTGCAGAAGCATTTAAAAATAATTTTAGTTCAGCATTAGGAAATACCACGGTTCCAATATCTCTTCCATCCATAACCACCCCTTTTTCTGCACCCATTTTTTGTTGTAGTTCAACCAATTTTTTACGAACTTCAGATATAGCAGAAACATTACTCACATAATTAGAAACCTCTAAGGTTCTTATTTGCTGCTCTACATTTTCATCATTTAAATACATTTCTGCAAACTGTAATCGTGGATTGTAAATAAATTTCAGATGTACTTCATCCAGTTTGTTTATTAAAGCATCTACTTTAAAAAAACCCTCACCAATCAAGTTATTTTTCATAGCAAAATAGGTAACTGCGCGATACATAGCACCAGTATCAACATAAATATAATTCAACACCTGTGCTAAATGCTTAGCAATAGTGCTTTTACCTGTTGAAGAAAAGCCATCAATAGCAATTGTAATTTTTTTCAAGATGATTCAATATTATTTAAAGACAAATTTAAGCTAAAAGTATGAGTATTGGAAACCTTATGCTATTTTTGAAAAGGCGTAATTGAGCATAATTTTATTCATTTTTATACAAAAACAGTTGTTAATTAATCAAATGATCTCGTATTCAGCAAACTATATTTTTTAAATTTTCTAAAATTATTACTCATTTTTCATCCTAAAGCTTTTGAATAGCTGATGATGATACGTTTAAAAATTAAAACTAATTTACCTCCCATTTTTGCAAATACTTTTATTGAATTGAATAAAAAACAAAAATTAACTGTTTCATAATTAACTACAAAGTAAGTAGTTTTTGTTTATTATTGGAAGACAATTTTTTTTATAAAAAAAACCTCACAAATGGTGAGGTTTTAAAAAATCTATTTTCATAGTAATTTCCCGAAAGTTATTCTCTCTAATTACTTCATCTTTAGGACCACTATTTCACTACGTCTGTTTAATTGATGCTCTTCTTCTGTACAATTTGCTGAATCTATACATTCATTTATTAACATAGACTCTCCATATCCTTTACCATTGATTCTAGATTTATCAATCCCTTTTGCTATAACATAAGCTACAGTAGATTTTTGTCTACGTTCTGATAATTTTTCGTTATAGGCAACTGTACCACGTGAATCTGCAAATGATTTAATTTCTACTATCATTTCTGGATTAGCTTTCATTAAATCAATTAACTTATTTAAACCAACTTGAGCATCGGGTCTGATGTTTGACTTATCAAAATCAAAGTATATATTTTCAATAGTCACAATTTGTTCAATCGGAATTAATTTAACATCAACAAAATTATCTTTTGCAAAATCTTTGGTAGTTATAAAATTACGTTCATTGCTTTTATAATTATCTTTTACAGACATTATATTATAACGCATTTCACAATTGGTATTTTCAAATTTATACTTACCATCTGCTCCGGTGGTACCAACTTCCTCTTTTCCATTTGTATAATTGATGAGTTTAACTTTTGCTCCTTGCAGCACCTGATTTGTTTCTTGATTACTTACTGTTACAATTATATTTTGATAGCATGGTACTTCATTTAATAGGTATATATCATCATCTCCTAAACCTCCTATTCTATTGGAGGATAAAAATCCCATTTTTTTATCGCTGTTATAAATAAATGCAAAATCATCAGAACCACTATTAATTGGAATTCCAAGGTTTTTAACTTTTAATTCATCCGATTTAAGATTAACAGAAAAAATATCTAAAGAACCAAAACCTAAATGTCCATCCGAAGAGAAAAATAGTTCATCATCTACAACATATGGAAACATTTCCTTACCAGGTGTATTTATTTTATTGCCAAGATTTTGAGGCTTACCATAGTTATCTCCATCTATATCAACCACATAAATATCTGTTACCCCAAAACCTCCTGGCATGTCTGATACAAAGTATAATTTCTTTCCATCTGCACTAAGCGCAGGATGACCTACAGAGTATGACTCATTGTTAAACGGGACTTCTACTATATTAGTCCACTCATTATTAACATATTGC
Organism: Flavobacteriaceae bacterium; assembly: GCA_023700885.1. Lineage (GTDB taxonomy): Bacteria > Bacteroidota > Bacteroidia > Flavobacteriales > Flavobacteriaceae > JAGXRT01. Next base: position 770 of record JAMPYA010000005.1, on the reverse strand, counting down.
GATTTAAAAATCTTTAAATTACTTATTCCTTCCTTATCAACATTTAATTTTCTTTTATTAGAATTATTTCTAGTAAAAAACATTGTTAAACCATCTTTAGAAAAAGTTGCAGCACCATCATGAAATTTATTATTTAAATTACTTGATAAAGGAGTTGCTTCTTTTAATAATTCATTATCCTTATTAAAGGATACTTTATATAAGTCCAAAAATGGCTGATTGTTTCGTTGATACAATTGAACATCAATTCCTTTTTTAGGAGCCGTATATACAACTCCATTATTGTAGAACGTTGTTCCAAACTCTGAATAAGATGTACTTAAAGAACTATTGGTTAATGTATATTTAATAGGAACTTTTAAATGTTCTTGTAGGGAATTATAATCTGAAAGGTATTTAACTGAACGGTAATCATTTGGATTTTTATCAATAAATTCTTTCATGTATCTCTTTGCTTCCTCAGTCTTATTTAAAGCTTTTAAGGTTTGTGAATATTTGAATAAATATTCACTATCTATAGTACTATTATATGTATTAACCAATTTCTCATACCAAATTGCTGCTGTTTGAAATTGAGAATTATTATAATAAGAATCTCCAATGTATTGCAACAATTCTTGAGTTTCACCGTCTTTATTTAACTGTGATTCAAATTGTTCTGCTGCTTTTGCGTACTCCATCTTTTTAAAATGTAATTTAGCTCCTCTTAAATTATCTTGAGCAAAACTATTGACAGAGCATAAAACTATTAATATTAATACAATTCGTTT
>JAMPYA010000004.1 GCA_023700885.1 Flavobacteriaceae bacterium | reverse complement strand
TTTCAATAGCAGCGCAAATTGGAGTTTTGCCTTTAAGTCTCTATTATTTCCACCAATTTCCAGGATTATTTATCATTTCTAATTTGGTTATAATACCCTTTTTAGGAATTATTTTAGTCGTTGGAATTCTCATTTTTATGTTGGTCTTAATAAATTCTTTACCACATTTTTTAATAAATTCTTATGTATATTTAATAAAATCAATGAATGAAGTTATAAAATGGGTTTCGTTACAAGAGTCGTTTTTGATAAAAGAAATTCATTTTACGTTTGATATGATGTTGATGCTTTATTTACTTTTCATTTTTGCGATTTTGTTTTTGAGCTATCAAAAGTTGAAATATTTGAAATTATTTTTAGTATCAATTATCGGATTTCAATTGGTCTTATTATTTCATAAATCAAGGTCTGAAAACAGCCAAGAAACAGTAATATTTCATAAAAATAAACAAAGTATTATTGCAGATAAAAGCGGAGAAAAGTTGATATTTTTTACTCTTTTAGATACCATTTCAATCAGAAATGAAAAATTGGTAACTGCCTACTCTATTGGAAACGCTATTGCTAAGATTCAATTTCAAAAATCACAAAATATATTTTATAGAAATGAAGAATGCATTTTAGTTATCGATAGTGTTGGAATTTTTGAGGTAGAAGGTTTTAAACCGACTATTGTAATATTGAGAGATTCTCCTAAAATTAATTTAAATAGAATAATTGATAACTTAAAGCCGAAATTAATTATTGCTGATGGTTCTAATTATACATCGTATGTAAATTTGTGGGATGAAACTTGCTTAAAAAGAAAAACTCCTTTTCATCACACAGGACAAAAAGGAGCTTATATCATCAAATAAATTTCTAATTTATCATCATAAAAGTAGGCTTAAATTCTGTTGCGTATTTGCTAAATTCTTCTTGAGAAGTAATTTTTTTATAAGAATCCTCTTTAAAAAATTTAAGGTATAATTCTAACTCCTGAGCTGTTCTATAACCAATTACAGGAGTAATAACTGAGGCCTTTTCATCTAAAAACAAAATCGTTGGATAAGCACTAACCCCTAATATCTGACTTAATTGATGTTGTGAGTTTCTCCCAGTTTTATTTGGATCAAATTGTGGATTGGTATATTTTTTTCCTTTAAAATTCACAACATCATTGCCTTCTGCATTAAATTTTACTGCATAAAAGTTTTTGTTAACATACTCAATTAAATCAGGATTTGTAAAAGTGTTTTTGTCTAACAATTTACAAGGTCCACACCAAGTTGTATAGGCATCTAACATTATTTTTTTAGGATTTTTAGCCTGAGCTTTTACAGCTTCTTCAAAAGTTATCCATTTAATAGAGGCTTCTTTTTTTTGAGCATTAACAGATGTACTTACAAATATAATTAATGCAATAATCAAATATTTTTTCATTTTTAAAGTTTTTTTTAATGAATCAAATACCATTCCTAAAATTTGGAATTGATTTCAAAATTATTAATTTTTTAAGATTATTTAATACCGTGCATTAATTTCTTTAAAACAGGGGTTAATAATAAAGCAATAACTCCAATGATAATCGGCACAAAAGTGAAGATTAAAAAGAAAGTAGAAATGTCATAATTATTGGTAATATCATCAATCATTGAACCCATTTTTCCTGATGTTTTATTTCCAATAGCTAATGCTAAATACCAAACTCCAAACATAAATGCTATCATTCTTGCTGGTACTAATTTACTAACGTAAGATAATCCAACCGGAGAAACACAAAGTTCTCCCAATGTGTGGAATAAATAAGCCATTACTAACCAAAACATACTTACGGAGGCTGTTTGGGCACCTTGTGGAATAGTAGAAGCTCCAAATGCTAAAAAGGCAAAACCGGTTCCTAAGAAAAATAAACCAATTGCATATTTAGCTGCAGGATTTGGGTTGTATTTACTTTCCCACCATTTAGAAAATAATGGCGCAAATGTTATAATAAACAATGAGTTAAGAATTAAAAACCAGGTAGCCGGAATCTCAATTTCATTCTCGTTTTTATCGATAATGGTTGCTTGTATGGAAGTTGACACAGTGGCTGCTTTTTCATCGGTTAAATATTTATAATTTACCCCTTTTTTATCAACATCTATTATGGCAACTGTTTCATCTTTCTTTAAGTCAGATGAAATTCTTACAACAGAATTTTTTGTTGCTAGTACAGCATTTTCTGGAATTATAGTTGCAGCTGTAACAGGAAATACTTTGGTTTCATTATTTTCTGTAATCTCATAAGTTGGATACGATATATTATATGAATAGGTACTGAAATTATTGTTGATTTTCCAATAAATTAAAGACCATATAACGATAAAACTAAATCCTAAAATTAAATTAGAAATTAAATACTTTTTAAACGTTTGCTTAAATAATAAAAATAATACCCAAGTAATTATACCAACCGGTATAACCGTTATTAAAATATCGATGATATTAAAAATAAAAGCTGCATTTCCAGATAATACTCGGCTAACATAATCTTTTGCAAAAATACTCATTGACCCACCAGCCTGTTCAAAAGAGGCCCAAAAGAAAATGATGAAGAAGGCAAAAATAACCACTGCAATCATTTTATCTCTAGTTATCGGACTGTAACGTAGTATTCGTGATACGATTAAAAAAAGAAATAATAATAAAGTTACAATTATGGTATAATTAGAAAAATCAATACCTCCAAACTCAAGAAAATTATAATTAATAATTTTAGACAGGGGGTCGTTAATAACCCAAATTAAACCAGCCACACTAATAAATGTAATGATAATTTTATCGATGAATGTAAACGGATTTAATTTATCTTCTGGATTGATATCTACAGATTTTATATCTGTTTTGATTGGTTTTAAACCAACATCTCCAAAAATACCTTGTGCTAAGGTAAATTGAAGTAAACCTAATAACATAAAAATTCCAGCTAATCCGAATCCCCAGCTCCAACCTAAAATCTCTCCTAGATAACCACAAAGCATAATTCCTAAAAAAGCTCCTGAATTTACACCCATGTAAAAAATAGTATAGGCACCATCTTTTTTTTCTGGATGCTCAGCATAAAGTTTTGAAATAAATGAAGTCATATTCGGTTTAAAAAAACCTGTTCCAGCAATTAGTAAACCTAAACCGATATACAAGAATATTGGGTTAGTTTCAATGGCCATACTTGCATGACCTAAGGTCATAATTATGGCTCCAATAATAATAGCATTTCTTGTTCCTAGGTATTTATCGGCTAACATACCGCCAATAATAGGTGTTAAGTAAAGTAATGAAATATAGGTTCCGTAAAGTGCAAGTGCATTTTCTCGTGGCCAGTCCCATCCTCCAATTCCTAGAGAGCTGACTAAAAATAAGACTAGTAAGGCACGCATTCCGTAGAAGGAAAAACGTTCCCACATTTCTGTAAAAAACAACACAAAAAGTCCTGCTGGATGCCCTAAGACCTGAGTTTTAAAAAAATCGTTTGACGATGTATTCATTTATTAAAGTAGTTTAAGTTGTAAAAGCGTGCAATATAAAAAAAACGCCTCATAAAATGCGGCGTTTTAGTTTATTTTAATTAAGCGGCTTTCGCTTCTTTAGGTCTAATAACCAATCGGTCATATATTGATAATGCTAATATTGTAATAATTCCAATTCCAACAATTACATACCATATTTTGTTAGGATTGTAGGTATCCCAAATAAATTGGGTCATCTCAACCTGTGTCATTCCCATTTTTTCTGATGCCAAGTTGAAATAATCATTTTTGGTAAATTCTTGTGTAATTTCAGGCATCTCAATAGCTCGAGTTGCCATTTCAGTTTGTAATAAACTTAACTTATCAGACCATGCTTGGTATAAATTTCCCGAAATAAAGGTGGTTAAAAAATTGCCAAGAAAGATTGGTAAGAAATAAGTTCCCATATATAAAGCCTCTTTTCCTTTAGGTGATATTAAGGCGATAAACGATGAAAAAGTAGGGTTGGTCATCATTTCTCCGATAGCAAAAATTACAATTCCAATAATGGTAAATATACCATTGCCTGTATAGAAAGTGATTCCGATACCAATAGAGGCAACGATAAATCCAGAAATCATAGCGCTTACATGTCGTACTTTTAAAACAAAATAAGATACGATTAATTGAAATGCTACAATAGCCCCGGCGTCAATATTAATTAACATTTCAGGGTTAACTGAATTTCCACCACCACTCATAAAACTAGCTAACCAAGGTGATATGCTTGCTATAGAATCGTGTAGAGCGCGTGTATTAACCCAATCTTCAATAAAGGTAGGTAAGGTGTAAAATAGTTGGTTAAACATCGTCCAAAAACCAACCATGATTACTAATAATACAGAAAGACGAGTATCTTTAACAGCATCTACAATATTTTTAATAGCCCCTAAAATAGCTTCCCCCATGGTATCGGTGCTTTTTTCTCTATCCTTTTCTTTATAGAACAATAATAAGATTACAAGGTTAATAGCTATAACAATTGCTGCTTGTAAAAAAATGATTTTCCATCCGTATTGTGTTCTAAGGGTTGATGACATAGCAGGACCTATAAATCCGCCAATATTTACACTCATATAGAATATGCCAAATCCTAAAGTTGAATTTGATTTATCGGTATTTTTTGTTATAATTGCTGAAGCAACAGGTTTAAACATGGCAGCACCAACGGCTACCCAAAGGAATACTAAAAATACAGAAGTAAAACTTGTAACTTCTCCCATTAAATAATAACCAGATATTAATAATAAATAGGCAATTACTAAGGATATTTTATAACCTATTTTATCTGCAATAACTCCCGTAATCATTGGAAGTAAATAAAGAATTGCAGTTACAATTCCCATAATCTGTCCTTTTTCAGTGTGTGTAAAACCTAATCCACCATCATCTGTAGAACCTGTAAGGTATAAAGCTAATACTGCAAATAAACCATACCATGCCCAACGTTCAAATAATTCCATGGTACTTGCAAGCCAGAAAGACTTATTATAAGACTTCATAACTCCAAAAAAAGATTTGTTTTCTTTATTCATAATTTTAATTATTTAATTTCTTGCATTAATTTTCTAACAAAAGGTGATATCACAATTAAAGCAACTCCCGCTATTAAAGCATAAATTGCTAGTTGATAATATCCTTCAGTATAAGCTATTAACTTATCCATTTTTGAGGCATTTTCATTGGCTTTGGCCATTCCAGCACCTAAAATTCCGGCTACATATTGACCATAAGCACTTGCTAAAAACCACATTCCCATCATAACACCTTGTAATGATTGAGGCGATAATTTGGTCATTATTGATAATCCAATAGGTGATAAGCATAATTCACCAAAGGTTATAACCAAATAGGCAGTTGTAAAGATTTCTAAAGAGGTAATCCCTTCTTGATTAGCAAAGAAGCGTGTGGCGTAAAATACAAAAAAGGCAAATGCTAAAAAGATAAATCCAAATCCGAATTTTACAACGGTATTAGGCTCTTTTTTGCGGCCGCTTAACCACAGCCATAATAATCCTATTATTGGTGCAAAAATAATTACAAACAGAGAATTGGCTGCATTATTTACACCATTTGGATCTAATGGAACTCCCAATACTTCACCATCTAAATTATTGGCTGCAAATAAGCTTAACGAGCCACCACTTTGTTCAAAGATTCCCCAAAATAAGACCGAAAAAAATATGAATACTAAAGCAGCTATCAATTTTTTATTTTCCTGAATGGTAAATTTTCGCATTTCAAAAAATAAATAGATCAAAGTTAATGGTCCAATTGTATACATAAAAAGATCTGTATAATATGGATTTGAAACCATCACCATAATAAGTGGAATAGCAACGATAGTACCTATATAAGTTAGATATTCATATAATTTTCTTTTAGAAGTTTTTAATTTCAGTAAAGGTGAAATACCAATATTTCCTAAACTTTTTTGAGTGAATAGGAAAGTAAATAAACTGATGGTCATTACAATACCTGCTAATCCAAACGCAAGATTCCAAGAATAACTTTTTCCAATAAATACACAAGTATAACCACCGAGTAAGGCTCCAATATTAATACCTGAGTAAAAAAGAGAAAATCCGGCATCGCGTCTAACATCATGTGATTTGTATAGCGAACCAACCATTGTAGAAATGTTGGGTTTAAAAAACCCTGTACCAATTACAGTAAACGAGATTCCTAAAAAGAAAAAGGTTTTAGGGTCAATGGCTAAGATGCTACTTCCTATAATCATCATCAAACCACCCCAAAAAAGAGATTTACGGTATCCTAATATTTTATCGGCAAATAAACCTCCAATAAAAGTAAATGCGTAAACAAATGCTTGAGTTGCTCCGTATTGTAAATTGGCAGCTTCTTCACTTAAAAAAAGTTGATCTACCATGAAAAAAGTTAACATTCCGCGCATTCCGTAGAAACTAAATCGTTCCCACATTTCACTAAAGAATAAATACCAAAGTTGCTTTGGATATTTGCCTTCAAAATTTTGAATTTCTTCTATCGAATTAGGTCTTAATATAGCCATTGATTATTTTAAAATTAAACCAAAAAAAGCTCCAATCAATTTGAGTTGGAGCTTTTTATAATATGTTAATTATTGTTATGCATCAAGTTAGATAACTCCGTGCATTAATTTTTTAAGTGGTTTGTTGAATAACATAATTAATATTGAAATTCCGATTAAGACAAACCCGATTGTTGAGAAGATTGAGGTATATTTAGCTAAGCCCTCTGCTGAAGTTAAAGCGACTTCTCCTCCATGACCTCCTGTTAAAGCAGCAATTTTACCTCCTACATAGTTGGCTATTGCGAAACTCAAAAACCACGCACCCATTGCTGTTCCTGCCATGCTTTTTGGTGATAATTTTGTAACCATTGACAAACCAATTGGAGATAAGAAAAGTTCACCTGTAGTATGTAATAGGTATAAAACTACTAATGTAAGTAATGGGACTTGATATGCCTCATTCACAAATTGTAATCCTATATTAGTAACTAAGAATCCTAAAGCTAATTGTAATATACCAAAGGCAAATTTAAAAGGAATACTTGGGTTTTTACCAATTGCAGCTAACTTAACCCACATAACTGAGAAAATAGATCCAAATAAAATTATAAAGAATGGATTGAAAAACTGTGTCATAGAAGCGGGCATTTCCCATCCAAATATACTTCTATCAACGTTTCTATCAGCAAATAATGTTAATGAAGTTCCTGCTTGTTCAAAACATGCCCAAAAAGTGATATTGATTAACATAAAGATTAATAAAGCAATCATTCTGTCTCTCCAAATTTTTACATTTCCCTCTTTATCTGCTTCAGCACCTGCTTTTAAAAGTGTGTACGAAACAAATATGAAAAGTCCTAGCAAGATATAATCTAACCAACTGTTTTGTAGAATTAAAAAATAACAAAGAGGAATTAACACAAAAGATAATATATACACTAAATGTGCTTTGTTTAAAGATCCGAATATTTTTTTCTTACCTTCCTCTGTGAAACTAAGTCCTTGAGAAGCAGCGTAATGATGTCTTCCTGACCAAAAAACAAATAATCCTAGTAACATACCAAATCCAGCTAATCCAAACCCATATCTAAAACCATAGGTTTCTCCAACATAGGCAATAACAGTTGTAGCTAATAAGGCTCCGATATTGATACCAATATAAAAAATGGTAAATCCTGAATCTCTTCTTGGATCTCCATCTTCATATAATTTTCCAACTATAGTTGAGATATTTGCTTTGAAATATCCATTACCTACAATAAGAGCTCCCATACCAATCATTAAAAACTCTTCAGACCCTCCTAAGATTAGAAATTCTCCTAAAGCCATTAATACAGCACCAAATAAAACGGCATTTCTATAACCTAGATATTTATCAGCCATTCTTCCACCTAAAATTGGTGCAGCATATACTAATCCTGTATAGGCTCCATAAATTAATGCAGCATCTGCATCACCTTTCATTAATGATTTTACTAAATAAAGTGTTAACAGAACTCGCATTCCGTAATAACACACTCTTTCCCACATTTCGGAGAAAAATAAAGTCATTAACCCTTCTGGATGACCTTGTTTTATTGATGTTAGCGCCATAAATTAAAATTTTAAAGTTAAAGTTGTTTATAAATTATTTTTAATAAAATCAGTCATTTTTTGATATAAATGATGGCGTGTTTTGCCGCCGTAGATTCCGTGATTTTTATCTGGATAAATAGCCCATTCAAATTGTTTGTTAGCTTGAACCAAAGCTTCAATCATTTGCATAGAGTTTTGTACGTGAACATTATCATCTGCACTTCCATGAATTAATAAAAATTTTCCTTTTAGTTTTTCTACATGATTAATAGGTGAGTTTTCATCATATCCTGATGGATTTTCTTGTGGAGTTTGCATAAAACGTTCAGTATAAACACTGTCATAGTTACGCCAATTGGTAACAGGAGCCACCGCAATTGCCATTTTAAATACATCGTTTCCTTTAAAAAGGGCATTAGCCGACATAAATCCGCCGTAACTCCAACCCCAAATTCCAATTCTAGTTGCATCAATATAAGGCAATTTTCCTAATTCTTTGGCCGCTTCAATTTGGTCAATAACTTCATATTTTCCCAATTCTTTATAAGTCATTTTCTTAAATGCTGCACCTAAAAATCCGGTTCCTCTACCATCAACACAAACTACAATATAACCTTGTTGCGCTAACATTTGATACCATAAATCATTGGTAGTTAACCATGAGTTGCTTACAGATTGTGAGCCTGGACCCGAATATTGATATATGAATACAGGATATTTTTTAGAAGCGTCAAATGCTGTAGGTTTAATAATCCAAGCATTAAAATTTCCATCTTTTGTTTGAAGATTAAAAAACTCTTTAGCAGAAAAATTATATTCAGCTACTTTATTTTTAAGATTTTGATTGGTAATAATATCCTTAATTTTTTCACCAGAATTTTTGTGAAGTGTATAATAAGTAGGTGTATTTACATCAGAAAAAGTATTGATAAAGTACTGAAAGTTTTTACTAAAAGAAGCGCTGTTATTTCCTATAGATGTATTTAATCGTTTTTTATTTTTTCCGTTAATACTTATAGAATATATGCTTCGGTTGATAGACCCATCTTCTACAGATTGATAATAAATCGTTTTATTTTTTTCATCGATTCCATAAAAATTGGTCACTTCCCAATTTCCTTTAGTAATTTGATTCTTTAATTTTCCTGTTTTATCATAATGATAAATGTGGTTGAATCCGTCTTTTTCTGAAGTCCAAATAAAACTATTATCAGCTAAAAAAGTTAAGTTGTCATGTATATCGACATAGGCTTTATCGGTTTCTTGTAAAATTAAATTTGATGTTGATTTTTGTGAATCTACAAAATATAATCTCAAATCATTTTGATGACGATTTAAAGTCATTACCGATAAAATATTGGAATCTTTACTCCATTTAATGCGAGGAATGTATTCGTAATTTTCTAATGAAATATCAGAAATAAAAGTAGAAGTTAAATTGTAAATATGCAAAGAAACCACCGCATTCTTTTCGCCGGCTTTTGGATATTTAAATACATTTTGAGTAGGATAGAGTTGTTTGCCATAAATATCCATAGAAAACTCAGGAACTTGACGTTCATCAAATCTGATAAATGCTAATTGATTGCTTTCAGAGTTCCACTCAAAAGCGCGTACAAATGAAAATTCTTCTTCATAAACCCAATCGGCAACACCATTAATAATTTCATTCTTTTTCCCATCAAAAGTAACTTGGGTAGTTTTTTGAGATTCAAGATTTTTAATAAAAATGTTATTATTTTTTACAAAAGCTATTTTTTTAGAATCTGGAGAAAAAGTTGGTTCTTGAATAAAATCAGTATCAACTTCTACTATTGATTTTGTCTTTAAATCGTAAACCACAAATTTCCCTAAAGTTGAATGGCGAAAAACCGGATTAGATTCAGTAGTTATTAACAATTTGCTTTCATCGTTATTAAATTGATAATCTTCAATTGAGCTAATTTCAGTTCTTGAGGTGTTGCTAAAAATGGTAGAAACTTTTTCTAAAGTGGCAAAATCATATTTATCAATAGAGGTAGATTTTGTTTGTCTATCATAGTTTAAGACTGCATAAAAATTTCCATTTAACGCGTTGAAAGATTGCATTCTTTCAGCTCTAAAGGTAGTTCCCCAAATTTCGTCTAGTGTTATGGTTTTTTTCTGCGCAGATACAAATGCAGATAGTATAAAAAGTAGAAATACTAATTTTTTCATGTAATAAACATTTTTAAACTTCGCAAGTTTAAGAAAAATTAACCTAATAATCGATTACTTTAGTAATTAACTTACTAACAAAAGCTTAATTTTTAATGCTTAATAAATTATCTTTGCAATGTATAATAACTAATTATGAACATGTCAAAAACAATCAACGGTTTTTCAAAATTAACTAAAGAAGATAAAATTCAATGGATTGCAGCACATATGTTTACTAATTCTGAAGATGCCATTGTTGTTTTAAAACAATATTGGAATACCGATAAAAAACTCCAAAAACTTCATGATGATTTTGTAGAAAATACACTTTCTAATTATTATTTACCTTTTAGTGTCGTTCCAAATGTTTTAATAAACGATAAAATATATACTGTTCCGATGGTTATTGAAGAGAGTTCTGTTGTAGCTGCAGCTTCTCTAACATCAAAATTTTGGAGTAAAAGAGGTGGATTTAAAGCAGAAGTTATTTCAACAACAAAAGTTGGGCAAGTTCATTTTATGTTTTTGGGTGATAAAGCAGCATTGCAAAATTATTTTGTTAAAAAGAAAGAGAGTTTAATTTCTTCTACTGAATCGATTACTAAAAATATGCGTAAACGTGGTGGCGGAATTATAGATATTGAACTAAGAGATAAAACTTCAGATTTACCTAATTATTATCAGTTGCATATCACTTTTGAAACTGTTGATAGTATGGGTGCTAACTTTATCAACACTTGTTTAGAAACTATTGCAGCAGCATTTAAAAGAGAGGATATTCAAATTATCATGAGTATTCTTTCAAATTATGTTCCAGATTGTTTAGTGCGGGCTGAGGTAAGTTGTAAAGTTGAAGATTTATACAAAGAAAATGCAACAGAATACGCTCAAAAATTTTTAACGGCTGTTAAAATTGCTCAAATTGAACCCTATAGAGCTGTTACACACAACAAGGGCGTAATGAATGGTATTGATGCGGTAGTTTTAGCTACTGGAAATGATTTTAGAGCAGTAGAAGCAGGTGTTCATGCTTATGCTTCTAAAAGTGGAAAATATAAAAGTTTGACTGATTGTAGTATTGAAAATGGAATTTTTAAATTTTGGATAGAAGTCCCTTTAGCTTTGGGAACCGTTGGCGGATTAACAACGCTGCATCCACTTTCTAAATTTTCTTTAGAAATGATGCAACATCCAACAGCTCAAGAACTAATGAAAATTGTTGCCGTCATCGGTTTAGCGCAAAATTTTGCAGCTCTAAAAGCGTTGACTACAAAAGGAATTCAACACGGACATATGAAAATGCATTTAACCAATATTATCAAACAATTAGGAGCGTCTGAATTTGAAACTGTTTTGTTAAATAATTATTTTAAAGATAAATCTATATCCCACATTGCAGTTAGAGAAGCTTATGAACAATTAAAACTAACAGGTGACTTCGGCTGCGCTCAGTCACCGAGTGAGGAAAAAGAATAAAATTGGCTTCGACTTCGCTCCTTTAGATGAGGAAAAAGAATGAAACAAAAAATAAATTTATGACAATTGGTTATATGTATATATTAGAATGTTCAGATGGATCTTATTATACTGGTAGCACCAAGGATTTAAATTTGCGATTGGAACAACATCAAAATGGATTCGGAGCATTACACACAGCCAAAAAATTACCAGTAAAGTTAGTATATTATGAAGAATTTCAGCGAATTGATGAGGCATTTTACAGAGAAAAACAAGTGCAGGGTTGGAGTAGAAAAAAGAAAAAAGCTTTGTTGGAGAATAATTATAATGATTTAAAAAGGTTTGCTATTTGTCAAAATGAAACAAATTCTGATAATTGGGGCTTCAGTTCTGCTCAGCCACTGAAAGGAATAGACAATAACAGTGACTACAGTTCCGCTCAGCCACTGAAAGGAATAGACAATAACAGTGACTTCAGTTCCGCTCAGCCACCGAAAGGAATAGACAATAACAGTGACTACAGTTCTGCTCAGCCACTGAAAGGAATAGACAATAACAGTGACTTCAGTTCCGCTCAGCCACCGAAAGGAAAAGACAATAACAGTGACTTCAGTTCTGCTCAGCCACTGAAAGGAATAGACAATAACAGTGACTTCAGTTCCGCTCAGCCACTGAAAGGAATAGACAATAACAGTGACTTCAGTTCCTCTCCAAAAAAAGGTAAATATGAAAAATAATCTAAGGGTAGCTGAGCGGAGTCGAAGCTATAGCAACGGAAAATTACTTCTAACAGGAGAATATGTAGTATTAGATGGAGCAAAAGCGTTGGCTATTCCTACACTATTTGGTCAGGATTTAGAGGTCGTTAGCATTGAAGAACCAATAATTCATTGGAAAAGTTTAGATGAAAATGGCAAAGTTTGGTTTGATTGTATTTTAGATGCTAAAACTTTAAAATTAATCAATTCATCATATTATTCGTTAAAAGAAGACATTCAAGAAAATACGGCTGAAACACTTAAGTCAATATTAATAGAAGCTCAAAAATTGAATCCGTCTTTTTTAAATAAAAAAAACGGATTTTCGGTTGTTACAGAACTGACATTTCCAACAAATTGGGGACTGGGAAGTTCTTCTACTTTAATCAATAATATTGCCAAATGGGCTAATGTTGATGCGTATGAACTTTTAAATAAAACCTTTAGAGGAAGTGGTTACGACATCGCTTGTGCGAAAAATAATTCACCAATAATTTATCAATTGGTTGATCATATGCCAAAAGTCATATGTGTAGAATTTAATCCTATTTTTAAAAATCAGTTATTTTTTATTCATTTAAATAAAAAACAAGATAGTAGAAAAGGCATTGAGCGATATCAAAAAAATATAGGTAATATAAATTCTGAAATAACTGAAATTTCTTCTATTACAGATGAATTTATTAAAACTTCAAACATAGCCGAATTTGAAAAATTGATACAGCAACATGAGCAAATAATCAGTAATATCATTAAACTAAAACCAATTCAACAAACCCATTTTCCAGATTATTTCGGACAAATTAAAAGTTTAGGTGCCTGGGGTGGAGATTTTATTTTAGCTACAGGTAATGAAGATACTCCTCAATATTTTATCGATAAAGGTTTTAAAACGGTTATTGATTATCAGCAAATGGTGTTAAAATAAAAATTTAATATGAAATAGCCATGTTTGCAAAAACACAATTGCAAAGCAATCACTGAACACTGAAACAAATAAAATTTAGTGAAGTAAACTTTGATGAAAATATTTTAATCAAACTGGCGAAACGTTAGTTCGTGAATACTAAAAAGAAAATAAATAAGGAATGAACAATTCCATATGACAAATAAAAAAAATAAATATTCACATATGAATAAAAAAGTAATAATTGTAGGAGGTGGTGCAGCTGGATTTTTTGCAGCCATCAATATTGCTGAAAACAGACCAGATTTTGAAGTAATAATTATTGAAAAAAGTGATCAGGTTTTACAAAAAGTAAAGATTTCTGGCGGTGGAAGATGTAATATTACCAATGCCTGTTTTGACCCTAAAGAACTTATCAAATTTTATCCCAGAGGAGGAAAAGAACTTTTAGGTCCCTTTCATCAGTTTATGACAGGTGATACGCTAGAATGGTTCGAATCTAGAGGCATTCCTTTAAAAATTGAAGATGATAACCGTGTATTTCCTTCTTCAAATAGTTCGCAAACTATTGTTGACTTTTTTACTCAAACAGCGCAAAAATTAGGAGTAAAAGTGTTGACTCAACATAGAGTGGCAACTGTTCTGAAGTCTGATAATCAATTTGAAGTCGTAACCTCTAAAGGTAATTTTAAAGCTGATATTGTGTTGATGACTACCGGAAGTAATAACAGGATCTATCAAGTTTTAAACACTTTAGGACATACTATTATTCATACAGTTCCGTCATTGTTCACTTTTGAAATTAACGATAATCGATTAAAAACAATTCCCGGAATTTCAGTTCCAAACGCAACTGTTCAAATTCAGAATAAAGAGTTTTTAATAAACGGGCCTTTATTAATTACGCATTGGGGCATCAGCGGACCTGCAATATTAAAACTTTCAGCCTTTGCTGCTAGATATTTGGCAGAAGTAAATTATTACTTCGATTTAGAAGTTAATTGGCTTTCAAAATCAGAAGATATTGTGCTAAATGATTTAAAGGATTATAAATTAGCACATGCTAAAAAAACAATGATTTCTAAGTCACCTTTTTCAGATATTCCAAACAGATTATGGGAGCAAATTTGTTTGTATTGTAATATTGATTCAAATATTATTTGGGCTGATTGTCATAAAAATCAAATACAAAATTTAACTAATGAAGTTACAAAGGCCAATTTTAAAGTCACTGGAAAAAGTGCGTTTAAAGATGAGTTTGTAATGGCGGGAGGTGTGGATTTAAAAGAAATTAACTTTAAAAAGATGGAAAGTAAAATTCATCCAAATCTTTATTTTGCAGGTGAAATATTAAATATTGATGCTGTAACAGGTGGGTTTAACTTTCAAAATGCGTGGACAGGTGCCTATATTGCATCTTCTTCAATCATTGAAAATTAAAGCTAAGATATTTCATAAACATGTCCCATATAGTTTTCTTGCACAGGAGGGCAAGAAATATTGCCATAAGAACAAAATACACACTCATTAGTATTTTTTGGTCTAATAAATGACTTGCATTGTTCACATTCATAAGTAAGCAAACATGAATTTAGAGGCATTTCTTCCTCTTTTTGATGATTGCATTTGGGGCAAGTTATGATTGAATTTAGTTCAATATTCATAATAAAAGTCAATAAGAGTGCGAAAATACTATTATTTTTTAAATCTCAAAATGCTTATATTCGCATCAAAAATTATTTTGAAATTAAACGATTTTATTTATAGTGGTCACGAATCTCCTATTGAGAGCGTAAGTTTTTCTTGGTCAGCACCTAGCAATATTGCATTAATTAAATATTGGGGTAAAAAAGAACCTCAATTACCTGCAAATCCGTCAATCAGTTTCACATTAAATAATTGCAAAACAGAAACAACTCTTTCTGTTGAAAAAAAAAATAATGATGATACTAATTTTTCTGTAGAAGTTTTTGTTGATGGAAAATTAAAGGAAGATTTTAAACCAAAAATATTAAGTTTTTTTGAACGAATTGTTTTATATCAGCCTTTTTTAAAAGAATATCATTTTAAAATTGAAACGCATAACACTTTTCCTCACAGTAGCGGAATTGCCTCTTCTGCTAGCGGAATGGCTGCTTTAGCACTTTGTTTAATGAGTTTGGAAGAAGCACAGAATCTGGAAATGACTTCAGATTTTTTCTATAAAAAAGCATCTTTTTTAGCCAGACTAGGATCGGGCAGTGCTTGTAGAAGTGTTGAAAGTGAAGTGGTTGTTTGGGGAAAAAATAAATCAATTAAGGGAAGTACAGATTTGTATGGTATTCCTTTTCCATATAAAATTCATCCAAAATTCATCAATTATCAAGATACTATTTTACTAGTTGATAAAGGAACAAAACAGGTAAGTAGTTCGGTTGGTCATAGTTTAATGGATAATCATCCGTTTGCAGTTCATCGATTTAGACAAGCGCACCAAAATTTAGAAAAAATAACAGAAAGTTTAACAACCGGAAATCTTGATGATTTTATTTCAATTGTTGAAAGTGAGGCGCTTACGCTGCATTCAATGATGATGACAAGTCAGCCCTATTTTATTTTGATGAAACCAAATACTTTAAAAATAATAGAAAAAGTATGGGAATTTAGAAAAGAGACAAGCCTACCTATTTGTTTTACATTAGATGCCGGAGCCAATGTTCACTTGCTTTATCCTGAGTTTGTTAAAGGTGAAATAATAAATTTTATTGAAAACGAATTAACTCAATTCTGTGAAAATAATTCCTATATTTGCGACAGCTTAGGTTTAGGAGCTTATCAATTTTCAATTTGAAAAAACATGAAAGGACCGCTTTTTTACGCAAAAATATTACTGTTTGGAGAGTATGGAATTATTAAAGATTCTAAAGGTTTAGCTATTCCTTACAATGTTTATCAAGGTGCTCTACAAATTCCTGATGAAATTTCAGAAACCACTAAAGATTCTAACAAGAAACTAAGAGATTTTTATAATTATTTAACTCAACTAGACAAAAGTTTAGTTGTATTTAGATTAGATGAATTAAAATCTGATTTGGATCAAGGAATGTACTTTGATTCTTCTATACCGCAAGGATACGGTGTAGGAAGTTCGGGTGCCTTGGTAGCATCAATCTACGATAAATATGCTGATCATAAAATAACTGTTTTAGAAAATTTAACACGTGATAAATTGTTAATTCTTAAGAGAATATTTTCTGAAATGGAATCTTTTTTTCATGGAAAAAGTTCTGGATTAGACCCATTAAATAGTTATTTAAGTATTCCAATTTTAATCAATTCAAAAGATCATATAGAGCCAACCGGAATTCCATCTCAAACAGAAGGAAAAGGAGCTGTTTTTTTATTAGATTCTCAAATAGTTGGAGAAACACAGCCGATGGTAAATATTTTCATGAACAAAATGAAAAACGAAGGTTTTCGTAAAATGATTAGCGAAGAATTTGCTCAACATACAGATGCTTGTATTGATGATTTTTTACACGGTAATTTTAAATCACTGTTTGGAAATGTAAAAAAACTATCTACTGTTGCTTTAAATCATTTCAAACCAATGATTCCTGAACAATTTCAGGGTATTTGGAAAAACGGTATTGATACTAATGATTATTATTTAAAGCTTTGTGGTTCTGGCGGAGGTGGTTATATTTTAGGTTTTACAGAAGATTTTGCCAAAACTAAAGAATTACTAAAAGATTATAAGCTGGAATTAGTTTATAGATTCTAATATATTTTTCAATTTGCAACACTCAAGTTACAATCAAAAATCGAAAGATTTTCCTTTGTATTATAAATTTCTGAGTCTTCTTTCAGTAGTTAGAGGATACAATATTTTTATTGTAGTTATTGCACAGTATTTAGCGGCGATTTTTATTTTTTCTCCAGAAAAATCTCTTCGATTTGTACTGCTCAATTTGCACTTGTATTTTATTGTACTTGCAACTATTTGCGTGATTGCTGCTGGTTATATTATCAATAATTTTTACGACTCTGAAGCAGATTTAATCAATAGGCCCTTTAAATCAAAATTAGATAGAATTGTGAGTCAGACCACAAAACTTAAAATTTATTTCTTTCTTAATTTTGTCGGAGTTTTAATTGCTTACTTAGTTTCATGGCGAGCTGCATTGTTTTTTTCTGTTTATATTTTTATGATTTGGTTCTATTCTCACAAACTAAAAAAAATTCCTTTAACGGGCTTAATAATTGGTGCAATTCTTTCTATAACTCCATTTTTTGCCATTTTCGTTTTTTATAAAAATTTCTCAGAAGTAATCTTTATTCATGCAGCTTTTTTATTTTTTATTTTATTGATTAGAGAATTAATTAAAGATTTAGAAAATTTAAAAGGAGATTTAGCTCAAAATTATATTACAATACCTGTGAAATATGGAGAATATTTCACGAAATTATTAATAACGATTTTAGTTTTCTTAACGCTAAATCCTATTTATTTTTTGTTTAAATACCCAGAAATTGGTAAAATGAGCTACTACTTTTTTGGGACAATGGGAGTTTTGTTAGGGTTTCTTTTCTTTCTTTGGAAAGCCAATCAAAAAAGACATTATGTATTATTACACAATGTTCTGAAGCTACTGATCTTGGCTGGAATTTTTAGTTTAACCCTGGTAGATACTTCTGTAATAATAGAAAAATTATTAAGTTTATAATAAATTTACTTATTTGTCTGATAATAAAATTGTTGTAAATTCTAAAAAAAATTAAAATCATTTTAATAAATCAATAAATTAGCTATAATTTTGCACTACAAATTTGTTAATAAATTAAAAATCAAACCACATGAAATCAAGTAAAAACTCGTCGGGAGGACGACTTTTTGATCAAAAAAAATCCGCCCCAAAAACAGAAAAAAAAGTTATTAAAAGAGGAACAAGTAAAACTGAAAGCAAGAAAGACGATTATAGTCCCAAACGTAAAATTATCATTACTAAAAAATCTACAGATAGTTTTTCAAAAGAGTTTAAACCTAAATTTGAACGCACAAAGTCCTCAGATAGTTTTTCTAGAACTGATAAGCCTAAATTTGAACGAACAAAATCTACCAGTAATTTCTCAAAAGATATCAAACCCAGATTCGAACGTACAAAATCTGTAAAACCAATTTTTAGAACAGAAAGCGGTGCGCCGTCCAAAATATCAAAACCAAAAACGGTTAAAAAAGTTTCAGAAACAGAATTTAGATTAAATAAATACATTTCTAATGCCGGTGTTTGTTCTAGACGTGAAGCTGACACCTATATCAAATCTGGAAACGTTACTGTTAATGGAAAAGTAATCACAGAAATGGGTTACAAAGTTCAATTAACTGATGTGGTAAAATTTGACGGAGTTTCATTAAATCCTGAAACTAAACGTTACGTATTGCTTAACAAACCAAAGGGTTTTATAACTTCTATGGATGATGAAAAAGGACGTAAAATTGTTACTGATTTAATAAGAACAGCGTGCAAAGAGCGCATATATCCTGTTGGTAGATTAGATAGAAACACCACGGGTGTTTTATTGTTTACTAATGATGGTGAAATGGCTAAAAAATTAACACATCCTACAAGCAATGTGTCAAAACTATATCATGTTACTTTAGATAAAAATTTAAAAATTGCTGATTTTCATAAAATTGCCAATGGATTTAGAATGGATGATTTTGATGTAATTGTCGATGATATTTCTTATATCGAAGGAGAGTCAAAAAATCAAATTGGAATTAAAATACATTCTGGTAGAAATAGAATTATTAGAAGAATTTTTGAACATTTTGAATATGATGTCATTAAGTTAGATAGAGTTGTTTTTGCCGGACTAACTAAAAAGAATATTGCCCGTGGAATTTGGAGACATCTTACTGAACAAGAAGTGATTAATTTAAAAATGATTTAGAAATACGAGAAATTAAATTAAAAAAAATACAATTAATTCGAAGAAAGTAATTAATTAATTTTTTTATATTTGACCCGATTTCAAGTTATTTAAATAAGTAAAAATAAATTTCATAAAGTATTTAAAAAAATATTTAGTTTTTTAATTTAATGTTTAATAAAATTATAGTTTATAAAAGTCTTACGACAAAATCAAATAGTAATTATTCTAAAGTATTTGATTTTCTAAACTTATATCATCAAATAAGGGTATAGAGAAATCTAGGTTTTAGAATTAATTATTACAGATATTAAAATTTAGAAAACATTAGAAAATGAAAACAAAATATTTAGACTTTATCAATCAATCATACGATTTTCCACAAGAAGAGTTTCAAGTTAAAGAGGGAAATTTATTTTTCCATAACATTGATTTGTCCGAATTAATAAAAAAACACGGAACTCCGTTAAAATTTGCTTATTTACCCCAAATATCAAACAATATACAGAAAGCTAAGAAATGGTTCAAGGCTGCAATGAGAAAACATGAATATCAAGGAAAGTACTTTTACTGTTATTGCACTAAAAGTTCTCACTTTTTACATGTTTTAGATGAAGCGCTTAAAAATGATATTCATATAGAAACATCCTCAGCTTTTGATATTGATATTGTAAAAAAGTTAAAAAAAGATGGAAAAATTACTAATAAAACTTTTGTAGTTTGCAACGGTTTTAAACGTGATGAATATATTTCTAATATTGCTGATTTAATAAATAATGGGCATAAGAACACAATTCCGGTTATAGATAACTATGAAGAATTAAGCTTGTTAGAAGAAGAAATAAATGTGCCATTTCAGGTTGGAATTAGAATTGCCTCAGAAGAAGAACCTAAATTTGAGTTTTACACCAGCCGTTTAGGAATTGGATACAAAAATATAGTACCTTTTTACCGTAAAAACATTGCAGAAAACGACAAGGTTAAATTAAAAATGCTGCACTTTTTTATCAATACAGGTATTAAAGACACCGCTTATTATTGGAACGAGCTTTCTAAATGTTTAAAAGTTTATGTAAATTTAAAAAGAGAGTGTGAAGAACTAGATAGTTTAAATATTGGAGGAGGTTTTCCAATTAAAAATTCTTTAGCTTTTGAATATGATTACGAATATATGGCAGATGAAATCATCAACCAAGTTAAAACTTTTTGTGATGAAGCAGAAGTGCCAATGCCACATATTTTCACTGAGTTTGGTAGCTTTACAGTTGGTGAAAGTGGCGGAATGATTACAGAAGTTCTTTATCAAAAACAACAAAATGATCGAGAGTTATGGAATATGGTAAACTCATCATTTATAACAACTTTACCAGATTCTTGGGCTATTAATAAACGTTTTATTATGTTGCCGGTAAATAGATGGAATGATACATACGAAAGAGTTTTGTTAGGAGGTTTAACTTGTGATAGTGATGATTATTACAATTCTGAACAACACATGAATGCTATATATATGCCAAAATATAATGCAGATAAACCATTGTATATAGGTTTCTTTAATACAGGCGCTTATCAAGAAACCATTGGTGGATTTGGAGGAATTCAACACTGTTTAATACCTCAGCCCAAATATGTATTGATTGATGAGTATGGAAATACAGAAGTTTTTAAAGAACAACAAACTCCTGAAGAAATGTTAAAAATTTTAGGATATTAAATATAAAAACTAATAATAAATAACTATGATTTACAAAGGAAATTATGCTGGCATTGAAGATAAATACGCTTCATTAGACACTGCAAAAATTGTCCTAATTCCCGTTCCTTATGACGGAACAAGTACATGGGTAAAAGGTGCGGACAAAGGTCCTGAAGCATTTTTAAAAGCTTCCGAAAATATGGAGCTTTATGATATTGAAACTAACAGTGAAGTTTACAAAAAAGGAGTTTACTTAGCACCTTCAATTACCGAAAACTCATCACCCGAAAAAATGGTTGACGCTGTTCATAAAACAACTAAAAATTATATTAAACAAGATAAATTTGTAACTATTTTTGGAGGTGAGCATTCAGTTTCTATTGGTACAATTCGCGCTTTTAATGAAAGTTTTGACGATTTAACAGTAGTTCATATTGATGCCCACGCTGATTTAAGACCTGACTACCAAGGAACAACATGCAATCATGCCTGTGCAGTTTATGAAGCTAGTAAAACCACCAACCTAATACAAGTTGGAATTAGAAGTATGGATGTTGAAGAACGTGACCATATGGATGAATTTCAAACCTATTTTGCACATGATATTCAAAATGATGATGAATGGATGGAAGATGCAGTTCATAAAATGACTAACAATGTATTTATTACCTTTGATCTAGATGCATTTGATCCATCAATAATGCCATCAACAGGTACTCCAGAACCAGGAGGACTCTATTTCTATGAAACACTTGAATTTTTAAAATTAATTTTTAGAAAGAAAAATGTAGTAGGATTTGATATTGTTGAATTATGCCCAAATGAGTTAGAAAAATCATCAGATTTTTTAGCTGCCAAACTCTATTATAAAATGTTAACCTACAAATTTAATTTAAACGACGAAGATGATGAGTAAAGGACCTATCACTAATTTTATTGAAAAATACTATTTACATTTTAATGCTGCTGCACTAGTTGATGCTTCTAAAGCTTATAATGCGCAGTTAGAGAATGGTGCCAAAATGTTAGTTTCTCTTGCTGGAGCAATGAGTACTGCTGAGCTTGGAAAAATATTTGCAGAGATTATAAGACAAGATAAAGTACAGATTATTTCATGTACGGGCGCTAATTTAGAAGAAGATATTATGAACTTGGTGGCCCACTCTCATTATAAAAGAGTTCCAAACTATCGTGACTTAACTCCGCAAGATGAATGGGAATTGTTAGAGCAAGGATTAAACAGAGTTACAGATACTTGTATTCCAGAAGAAGAGGCTTTTAGACGATTACAAAAACATATTTATAAAATTTGGAAAGATGCAGAAGATAAAGGCGAAAGATATTTTCCTCATGAATTTATGTATAAAATGCTTTTATCTGGTGTATTAGAAGAATATTACGAAATAGATATCAAAGATAGCTGGATGTTCGCAGCAGCAAAAAAGAATTTACCAATGGTCGTTCCAGGTTGGGAAGATAGTACGATGGGTAATATTTTTGCTTCATACGTTTTAAAAGGAGAATTAAAAGTATCAACAATGAAATCTGGTATAGAATACATGACCTTTTTAGCAGATTGGTACACTCAAAATTCTGAAAAAGGTATCGGATTTTTCCAAATAGGTGGTGGTATTGCAGGTGATTTTCCAATTTGTGTAGTTCCAATGTTATATCAAGATATGGAAAGAACAGATACGCCTTTCTGGAGTTATTTCTGTCAAATTTCAGACTCTACTACTAGTTATGGCTCATATTCAGGAGCTGTCCCTAATGAAAAAATTACTTGGGGAAAATTGGATATAAACACTCCTAAATTTATTATTGAATCAGATGCAACAATTGTTGCTCCACTTATTTTTGCTCATTTACTTAACTTTTAATAAATTGCTAACCTTATGAGACGTATTATTGTAGATTACAAAAAATTAACCAACGAAATTTTAAAAATGATTTCAGAGCGTTATCCTGATGGATATAACGACAATGACATTATTGTTTTTAGAAATAAAGACAATGAAATTATTGAAGCTATTGAAGTAAAAACTGAAGACACTATTTACTTAGTTAAAGTAGGTAAAAAATTAGCAGATTCTTTAGAAGTGTATTTAAGCAATGAAGATGAGGATATTGACGGAGATGTTGATGAAGTAAAAGGTATTAGTGATAAAGATTTAAATCTTGAAGGAATGGATGATGACGATGATGAAGACGACGATGATATTGATACTGTAGATGACGATGAAGATGAAGAAGAAGATTAAATTAGCAGTATCTCAAAATCTGTAGCAGTATCTCAAAATTTGTGTAAGTTTAAAAAATGAGGTCGTCTAGAAAGTAATTTTTAGACGATTTTTTTATACATTATTTTTTAGTTTTAAATCTAAAAAATGGTGATTTTCAGGACTTTTTGTTTTATTAGACACTATCTCATAAATTATGTTTATCAATACTCCCATTTCCTCCGCTCATATCTTCTAACTTAAATTTTTTAACTTTAAGTAGTTTGATATTCCAATCATCGTTTAGTTCATCTAAAGGAATCTGATTTCCGAAATCTAAATTGAACTTTACTATTTTATCGTCCTTAAATGTATTCCGAGTCACATTGTTAAATTACCCTTCACTAACTTTAACCATTTTAAAACTCATAAAAGTAAAAATATAACCAACATAATCATTGGTTTCATTTTTATCATCATCCATATACAAAGTAATTTTCCAAGTTCCATTTATTAATATGCCCTCAACATTAGTAGGCGCAATGGTTAAAGGTTAATTATCTCCTGAATCATCAGAACTACATATTAATAATCTAAAAAAATGAGCAAAGCAAATTTGGAAAGTGTATTCATATCATGTGTTTTGATAATTTTACTTTATAACGATTTAATAAATTGAATAATTGTGAATATTATTACTATTAATATTGTAATGATAACAAATAGACTTTATTAATCTTGAAAAAGATTTGCGCTATAATTGACTAATAAACATTAAACTATTTTAATTTGATCAATTGTATTCTTGCAGTTCTTTTGGAGCTCTTTTTAATGATACATATATGCCAATGATTAAAGAAAGCGCAATAAAAGATAGTGAAAACCACTCTGGAAATTTGTAATGATGGGCTAAAATTAGTTTCATACCAACAAAAGATAAAATTGCTATTAAACTATATTTTAAGTAGAAGAATTTAGCCAACATATTTGATAAGAAAAAGTACATTGATCGTAACCCAAGGATTGCAAAAATATTAGAACTAAATACTAAAAAAGGGTCTGATGTTATTGCTAAAATTGCCGGAACACTATCGATAGCAAATAATATATCTGTAAATTCTATTATAATTAATGCCATAAAAAGTGGTGTAGCAGCTGTTATATGTTTTAATTTGATAAAGAATTTTTCTTCTTGCATATGAGATGTTATCGGAATCAATTTTCGAACTTGTCTATAAACAAAAGATTTTTTCGGATTAAATTTTTCTTCTTTTGACATCAACATTTTATAAGCTGTAAAAAGAAGAAATACTCCAAATACGTATGTAGTAAAGCTAAATTTATTAATAAGCATTACTCCAAAAAATATCATTAAAGCTCTGAATACAATGGCACCTAAAATTCCCCAAAACAATACTCTATGTTGATATTTCATCGGAATTTTAAACGCCCCAAAAATTACAGCTATTACAAAAATGTTATCAATACTTAATGAAAGTTCAATCAAGTAGCCTGTTATATATTTTAAGGTGGCATCAAAAGGAGTGAGATTGTCTACATTATCAATTACACCATTTCCATAAAGCCAATATATAATACCAGAAAAAAGCACAGACATCGTAACCCAAACAGCTGTCCAAACAGAGGCTTCTTTGGTGCTAATTACATGTGGAGTTCTGTTAAAAACACCTAAATCAAGGGCTAAAAAAAGGAGAATTGCAGCAATAAAAACGATCCAAACAATCATATAAAAAAAATTAAATAGGTGTCAAATATAAGCAAATATTTATACTCTTAGTAAATAGATTAAAAACAAAAAACCCAATCATTGATTGGGCTTTAGATATTATATAAGCAAGCGTTAATTAATCTATTTTACTTTATCTACAATAGCCTTAAAAGCTTCTGGGTGATTCATAGCTAAATCGGCTAAAACCTTACGGTTTAATTCGATGTTATTAGCTTTCATTTTCCCCATAAACTGAGAGTAAGACATTCCAAATTGACGAGCTCCAGCGTTAATACGTTGAATCCACAATCCTCGGAAATTTCTTTTATTGTTTTTACGGTCGCGGTAGGCATAAACCATACCTTTCTCTACCGCATTTTTAGCTACAGTCCAAACGTTTTTTCTACGTCCGAAGTAACCTTTTGCGAGCTTCATTATCTTTTTTCTTCTAGCTCGTGAAGCAACTGAATTTACTGATCTTGGCATATTTCATTCATTTTTTTGTAGTAGGCGAACTTTTTTGTTTCTTAATAAGCACTACTCCAGGGTTAATAAATTAAACTCTAATTTTTGCTTAGGTTACCCTAATGCTAATTGCATTTTAACACTTTTCATGTCTGTTTTGTGTACCAGAGCTGTATGTGTTAATTGTAGCTTACGTTTCTTAGACTTTTTAGTCAAAATGTGACTTTTGTAAGCGTGTTTTCTTTTGATTTTACCAGTTCCTGTAAGCTTGAAACGCTTTTTTGCACCAGATTTCGTTTTTAATTTAGGCATCTTCTCCTCGTATTTAATCTTGCTTATATATTCTTTTTTATTTCTTTTTAGGGGAAATTAACATAATCATTCTTTTTCCCTCTAATTTTGGTAATTGTTCTACTTTACCAAATTCTTCTAAATCTTGTGCCAAACGCAATAGAAGGATTTCTCCTTGCTCTTTAAAAATGATTGAACGTCCTTTAAAAAATACAAACGCCTTTAATTTAGCACCTTCCTGTAGGAATTTCTCAGCGTGTTTCTTTTTAAATTCATAATCATGATCATCGGTCTGAGGTCCAAAACGGATTTCCTTTAAAATTACCTTTGTTGCATTAGATTTGATTACTTTTTCTCTTTTTTTCTGTTCGTAAACAAATTTTTTATAATCGATTACTTTACAAACAGGCGGATTAGCATTTGGTGATATTTCTACCAAATCCAATTCCATTTCAGTAGCAATTTGTCTTGCTTTATGAAGAGGATAAACTCCAACTTCAATATTTTCTCCAACTAATCGTACTTCTTCAGCACGAATATGTTCGTTAATTTTATGGGCATCTTCTTTAATTACTCTGCTGCCTCTGTTGACTTTTCTAATTGCTATGGCTTTATTTTTTAAGTTAAACGTTAAATTGATTCAAGGTTTTTGCTATTTCATTTTGCAATAAAGTTACAAAACTTTCTATTGATAGGGTTCCTAAATCGGCTCCTCCATGTTTTCTTACAGATATAGTTCCTTCCTTCATCTCATTTTCTCCTACAATAATCATATAAGGAATTTTACTTACTTCTGCATCTCTGATCTTTTTGCCTGTTTTTTCATTTCTAAAATCAATCAGGCCGCGAATTTCGGAATTTTCTAGCAATTCTAAAACATTTTTGGCATAATTTTCATATTTTTCACTGATTGGTAGTAGGATAACTTGTTCTGGAGTTAGCCACAGTGGGAAATTTCCACCTGTGTGTTCTATTAAAACAGCTATAAATCGTTCCATAGATCCAAACGGTGCGCGATGAATCATAACAGGACGATGCATTTGATTATCTGATCCTTTATATTGCAAATCAAATCTTTCAGGTAAGTTATAATCAACCTGAATAGTTCCAAGTTGCCAACTTCTTCCCAAAGCATCTTTTACCATAAAGTCCAGTTTTGGTCCATAAAAAGCTGCTTCACCGTATTCTACGACATAATTTAAACCTTTTTCTTTTGCAGCATTAATGATAGCATTTTCTGCTTTTTCCCAATTTTCATCGCTACCTATATATTTATCTCTATTTTCTTTATCACGTAAAGAAACCTGAGCAGTGAAATTTGTGAAACTTAAAGAATTTAAAACATATAATGATAAGTCTATAACATCTTTAAATTCTTTGTCTAATTGATCTGGAGTGCAAAAAATATGAGCATCATCTTGTGTAAACCCACGAACACGTGTTAAACCATGTAATTCGCCACTTTGTTCATATCTGTATACAGTTCCAAATTCAGCAAATCTTTTTGGTAAATCTTTATAAGAAAATTGTTTGTTGTTATATATTTCACAATGGTGTGGACAGTTCATTGGTTTTAATAAAAACTCTTCACCCTCATGTGGAGTTAATATAGGTTGAAAGCTGTCGGCTCCATATTTTTCATAATGTCCTGAGGTAACATATAATTCTTTTTGACCAATATGTGGCGTTACCACCATTTCGTAACCTGCTTTTTTCTGTGCTTTCTTCAAAAATTGTTCTAATCGATCGCGTAAAGCAGCGCCTTTTGGAAGCCACAAAGGGAGTCCTTGTCCAACTTTTGAAGAAAAAGCAAAAAGTTCCATTTCTTTGCCAAGTTTTCTGTGGTCACGTTTCTTAGCTTCTTCTAATAACTCAAGATATTCTTTTAATTGGGCTTGCTTTGGAAATGAAATGCCATAGACTCTTGTTAATTGTTTATTCTTTTCATCCCCTCTCCAATAAGCACCAGCAACACTCATTACCTTTACTGCTTTGATAAGTTCGGTGTTAGGTATATGACCACCGCGACATAAATCTGTAAAATCTGCATGATCACAAAAAGTGATATCCCCATCAATTAGATTTTCAATTAATTCAACTTTATATTGATTATGTTGTTTTTTATAAAAATCTAAAGCATCTTTTTTGGAAACAGATCTCATTTTAAATTCATATTTGCCACGAGCAAATTCAATCATTTTATCTTCAATAGTCTGAAAATCTTTATCAGAAATCACATTTTCGCCTAAATCAACATCATAATAAAATCCGTTTTCAATAGATGGGCCAATAGTCAGTTTTACGTTTGGGTAAAAGTGTGTAATGGCTTGAGCCAATAAATGTGCAGATGAATGCCAAAAAGCTTTTTTACCTTCTTTGTCTACAAAAGTGTAAAAAGTTAAGTTACCATCTTCGGTAATTGGTGTAGATACTTCAATTGTTGTATCATTGAATTTTGCAGAAATGATATTTCGAGCCAATCCGTCACTAATACTTTTAGCAATATCATAAGGAGTTGAATTAATTTCAAATGCTCTAACAGCCCCATCTGGAAAAGTAATATTAATCATATTATATATATATTATGTTGCAAAGATATGGAATCCAAATTTTTTGACAATTTATTTTTAATATATATAATATCAAGCAAAATTCATATTATTTTTATTAAACATATTTAAATAATATAAAAATGTCACGGGGCTTTATTCTAATTATTAATTAAAAACAGACTAAATATGAAGTGTTTTTTAAAAATAATTCAAAAAAATACATTTTAATTTTAATGTAATCTTTTGGTAATCTGAAATCTACAACATCATTAAAAAAAACTTTAAAAAAAGGTTAGAAAAAGGTTTGTAGGAAATGGAAAAGGTTGTAGGTTTGCACTCGCAAAAGGGATGATGGTTTTGATTTGGGAGTTCATTGAGAGTGTAGGGTGTAGGGCAAAAAAAGA
>JAMPYA010000136.1 GCA_023700885.1 Flavobacteriaceae bacterium | reverse complement strand
GGACATGCAGAAGCATTAGACTATTCTGTTAGACCCCTTAATTTTTCGATCACTAAATTGGTTTTTTCTATGTTGATGTCGGTACTTATACTAACATTAATTTTCTTAAGTGTTGCTAAATCATATAAAAACAATCCAAACGCACCAAAGGGATTAGCTGGTTTTATGGAGCCACTAGTAATATTTGTACGCGACGATATTGCTATTCCTAATATTGGAAAGAAAAATTACGCTAGATACATGCCTTATTTATTGTCAATTTTCTTTTTTATCTGGATAAACAATTTAATTGGATTGATACCATTTTTTCCATTTAGTGCCAATTTAACAGGAAACATTGCTTTTACATTTGTATTAGCTTCAATCACTTTTATAATTACCACTTTTAGTGGAAATAAATATTACTGGAAACATATTTTAATGCCTCCAGTTCCAAAGGCTCTTTATCCAATTATGGTTCCAATAGAAATTATTGGAATGTTAACAAAGCCTTTTGCTTTAATGATACGTCTTTTTGCTAATATTGCAGCAGGACATATTATTATATTGAGTTTAGTTTCTTTAATATTTATATTTAAAACGGTGGCAGTTTCGCCTATATCAGGGGCATTTGTCATTTTTATGAGTATGTTAGAAATGTTAGTAGCTGCATTACAGGCGTATGTATTTACGTTATTATCAGCTTTATTTATTGGTCAAGCAGTAGCCGATGATCATCATTAATAAGAATGTTTAATTAATAATAATAAATTTAAGATTATGGTATTAGCAGGAATTGGTGCTGGACTTGCTGCAATAGGTGCAGGTTTAGGTATTGGTAAAATTGGTGGTTCAGCTATGGATGCAATTGCGCGTCAACCTGAAGCTGCTGCAAAAATTCAAACTGCAATGATTATTGCTGCCGCACTTATTGAAGGTGTTGCGCTTTTCGCTGTGGTAGTTGCGTTAATCGCAAAGTAAATTTTTATTTCAAACACTTTAACGGTTGGTTAAAGTGTTTGATTTTTAATAGATTGTAAATAAATAATAAAATATAAATTATGAATTTTGTAGCACCTGAAAGTTTAATATTTTGGACTACCATCATTTTCTTAGCATTTTTCTTATTGCTAAAAAAATTAGCATGGAAACCAATTTTAAACGCTGTAAAAGAAAGAGAAGACTCTATTAATGATGCATTATTATCTGCTGAAAAAGCGCGTTTAGAAATGCAAAATTTAAAATCAGATAATGAACGTATTCTTAAAGAAGCACGCAATGAACGTGATGCGATGTTAAAGGACGCTCGTGAAATTAGAGAAAAACTCATTGCAGAAAGCAAAGAAGAAGCTCTAAAACAATCGGCAAAGTTGATTGAGCAAGCAAAATTTACTATTGAAAACGAAAAACAAGCCGCTATTGTAGAGTTAAAAAATCAAGTAGCAGAATTGTCAATAAGTATTGCAGAAAAAGTTATTAAAGAAGAGCTCTCATCAAAAGATAGACAATTAAAAGTCATTGGAGAGATGTTAAAAGATGTTAAGTTAAACTAAGTTCATGAAAGGAACCAGAGCTGCATTACGATACGCAAAAGCACTACTCAATCTAGCTAAAGAGCAGGGGGTGCACGAAGAAGTAAATGATAATATGCTTTTTATTGCAAATACTATTACAGAAAGTAAGGACTTGCAAATAATGTTAAAAAGTCCAATCATAAAATCTGAAGCTAAAAGTAAGGTGCTAAAAGCCATTTTTGAAACTCATGTTAATGAATTATCAAATGGATTGATTCAGTTATTAATAGAAAATAAAAGAATCGAATTATTACTACTTACCGCTAAAGAATACACAATAATTTACGATTTCTTAATGGGATATGAAGTTGCAATTGTAACATCAGCAATTCCATTAACACCAGAATTGGAAAAATCAATATTAGAAAAAATAAAGACACTATCATCAAAAGAAGTAAGTATTAAGAATATCATTAATCCTGAAATTATAGGCGGTTTTGTGTTAAGATTAGGTGATGTTCAATACGATGCAAGTATTTTACAAAGATTTCAAACATTAAAAAGAGATTTTAAAAAGAATCTATATTTACCAAATTATTAAAAAATTGTATCTCAACAGATAATAAAATAAATGAAAATGGCAGCAGTTAGACCAGCTGAAGTATCAGCAATTTTAAAGCAACAATTAACCGGATTTGAAAGTAACGCAACCCTTGATGAAGTTGGTACAGTATTGCAAGTAGGTGATGGTATTGCTCGTGTTTATGGATTAGAAAATGTACAATATGGTGAGCTAGTTCAATTTGATAATGGCTTAGAGGGTATTGTATTAAACTTAGAAGAAGATAATGTTGGAGTGGTACTTTTAGGGCCTTCTACAGAAATTAAAGAAGGTGCAACAGTAAAAAGAACACAGCGTATTGCTTCAATTAGAGTTGGGGAAGGAATTGTGGGTAGAGTAGTAGATACCTTAGGTAACCCAATTGATGGAAAAGGGCCAATTGATGGAGAAACTTTTGAAATGCCATTAGAGCGTAGAGCGCCAGGAGTAATTTTCCGTCAACCGGTAAATGAGCCTTTACAAACAGGTATTAAAGCTGTTGATGCGATGATTCCTATTGGTAGAGGACAAAGAGAGCTAATCATTGGTGATAGACAAACTGGTAAATCTACAGTTGCTCTTGATACAATTTTAAATCAAAAAGAATTTTACGATGCAGGAGTTCCTGTATATTGTATATATGTTGCGATTGGTCAAAAAGGTTCTACAGTTGCGGGTATTGCTAAAATGCTTGAAGAAAGAGGAGCACTAGCTTATACAACTATTGTTGCAGCTAATGCTTCAGATCCTGCCGCAATGCAAGTATATGCACCCTTTGCTGGTGCCGCAATTGGTGAGTATTTTAGAGATACCGGTCGTCCTGCATTAATTATTTATGATGATTTATCTAAACAAGCGATTGCTTACCGTGAGATTTCATTAATTTTAAGAAGACCACCAGGACGTGAGGCCTATCCAGGAGACGTTTTCTACTTACATTCAAGATTATTGGAAAGAGCAGCAAAAGTTATCAATAATGATATAATTGCCCAAAAAATGAACGATATTCCAGATTCTTTAAAGGGAAAAATTAAAGGAGGAGGATCATTAACTGCGCTTCCTATTATTGAAACTCAGGCAGGTGACGTATCAGCATATATCCCAACAAACGTAATTTCAATTACAGATGGGCAAATATTCTTAGAATCAGATTTATTTAACTCTGGAGTTCGTCCTGCAATTAACGTAGGTATTTCGGTATCACGTGTTGGAGGTTCTGCTCAAATTAAATCGATGAAAAAAGTATCTGGTACTTTGAAATTAGATCAAGCGCAATATAGAGAATTAGAAGCTTTTGCTAAGTTTGGATCTGATTTAGATGCAGCAACTCTTAATGTTATCAATAAAGGAAGAAAAAATGTTGAGATTTTAAAACAAGCTCAAAATGACCCTTATACTGTAGAAGATCAAACTGCCATTATTTATGCTGGAACTAATAATTTATTAAGAGATGTTCCAGTAAATAAAGTAAAAGAGTTTGAAAAAGATTATTTGGTTTATTTAAATGCAAAACATAAAAATGTTTTAAACGATTTAAAAGCAGGTAAATTAACCGATGAAATTACCGATACTTTAAAATTAGTTGCAAAAGAAATATCAGCAAAATATATTTAAAAGATTTGAGAATAGAGTATTTAGAGATTAGATAAAAGACAGGAGACAAAAGAAATGAAATTACATATTTAATTCTCAATACTCAATATTAGATACTAATTAAATGGCAAACCTAAAAGAAATTAGAAATAGAATTGCTTCGGTTACCTCAACCATGCAGATAACTAGTGCCATGAAAATGGTATCGGCTGCTAAGTTGAAGAAAGCACAAAGCGCTATTACCCAAATGCGTCCTTACTCAAATAAACTTTCAGAATTATTGCAAAGTTTAAGTGGTACACTTAGTATTGAATCAGGCGGTGTTTATGCTGATCAAAGAGAAGTGTCAAACGTTTTATTTGTAGTTATTACATCAAATAGAGGATTGTGTGGAGCATTCAATTCACAAGTCGTTAAAATGATGCTACAATATATTGAAGAAAATTATAGCGATAAAAATGTTACTTTATTAACAATTGGGAAAAAAGGAAATGATGTCTTATCAAAAACTCATAAAATTGTTCAAAATCAAAGTGCAATTTATGAAAATTTAACATTTGAAAACAGCGCGAAAATTGCTTCCTTTTTGATGGAAAGTTTCGCTAATAAAACATATGATAAAATTCATTTGGCATATAATATTTTTAAAAATGCTGCAAATCAAATACCCACAATTGAACAATTTTTACCCATAGTACCGATTGAAGGAGATGCAAACAGCAACTTAGATTATATTTTTGAACCATCTAAAAATGAAATAGTTTTAGAATTAATCCCTAAGTCTTTAAAAATGCAGTTATATAAATCTATTAGAGATTCTTTTGCCGCTGAACACGGTGCTCGTATGACAGCAATGCATAAAGCAACAGACAACGCAAATGAACTTAAGAACGAACTTAAGCTTAACTATAACAAAGCTAGACAAGCTGCAATTACAAATGAAATTCTTGAGATTGTAGGTGGTGCAGAGGCATTGAAAGGTTAAAAGTAATAATATCAAAATAAAAAAGGAGCTTAAGCTCCTTTTTTATTGGTATAAATACAATTCACGTTTCACGATTCACGCCTACTAAGAAAGTTACCAGTTAGACGAAAATCAATTTTTTACCCCAACCCTAAAAGGTGAAATTGATTTAATAACGATTATAGATTTTTGGCTCCTATGTTTCCTGATACCAGATACCAGCTACTAAATACAATTCACGTCCTACACCTTTACAACTTTACAAAAACAGGAAAAACTATTTAAAACTTAAAACTTAAACCAATGGTTCCGGTGTTTCCTACCTCAAGAAATAAATCTATATTATTTGAAATAGAATAAGCTATACCTAGTTGAGGTTCAATATCAAGAAAATCTATCCCAATAATACCAATTTCAAGTCCACCGAAGATATTTAAATTTTCAGGCAGTGGGACAACAGAATCTAAATAAAAATCTCCTCTAATAAAGCCATAAGAATTATTTAAAACATATACTCCGGCACCTACTGAAAACATTTCGCTGAGACCATGATTATAAACAACTTTAATATTGGTGTTATCTTTAAAAAAATTAGCCCCAACTCGCAGATGTTGACTTCCATTTTGAGTATCAACTTGTGCATAAATAAAGGTTGATAAAAAAGCAAAACTAAAAATTAGAATTATTTTTTTCATAATATATATGTTTGGCATAGTAATTGATTTGTTTCGTTTTAATAATAATTAAAAGAAATAAAGTTACAAAAAAAGTAAATTATTTTAATTATTAAGATTTAAAAAGAATTTATAGATTAGAAGATTTAGTTAAAAATAAAGTTTGGTTAGTTGATTTTTAGTTGGTTAGTGATAACCAATTAAGCGAAAGTCCCGAGAGATCGGGACTTTTCGTTTTATATTAACAACCAGCTTATTGGTTAATCATGTTAAAAATCAAATTTAATTCCTTGCGCTAAGGGCAATTGAGTGCCGTAGTTAATAGTATTTGTTTGGCGTCTCATATAAACTTTCCAAGCATCAGAGCCACTTTCTCTTCCACCCCCTGTTTCTTTTTCACCACCAAAAGCACCACCTATTTCTGCGCCTGAGGTTCCAATATTTACATTAGCAATGCCACAATCTGATCCATTTGCAGAAAGAAATAATTCCATTTCGCGCATATTGTTGGTAAATATAGATGATGATAATCCTTGAGGAACACCATTCTGATATGCAATAGCCTCTTCTATTGTATTGTATTTCATCACATATAAAACAGGTGCAAAAGTTTCTTCTTGTACAATTTTAAAATTATTTTCTGCCTCAATAATACAGGGTCTAACATAACATTCACTTTCATAACCATCACCTGTTAAGACACCGCCATCAACAATCATTTTACCACCTTCTTCTTTGGCTTTTTCAATAGCATTTAAATAATC
>JAMPYA010000135.1 GCA_023700885.1 Flavobacteriaceae bacterium | reverse complement strand
GGACAAGCTACACAAGGGCTTTCTAATTATTTAATCAAATCATTCCCTAACAAAGAATTAAAAGTAGCAATTGCTTATGATTGCCGTCATAATAGTGACCTCTTTGCAAAATTAGTAGCAGACGTTTTTGCTGCTAACAACATCAAAGTATATCTTTTTGATGAAATGCGCCCAACTCCAGAATTATCTTTTGCTGTTAGATATTTAGGATGTGATGCAGGTATTGTTTTAACAGCATCTCACAATCCGCCAGAATACAACGGGTATAAAGTTTATTGGAATGATGGAGCACAAATTGTTCCGCCTCAGGACAAGGAAATTATTGAAGAAGTTAATAAAGTTGATTTTTCTGATATCAATTTTAATGCAAAACCAACACTTATAGAATATATAAGCACTGATATTGACAATGCATTTATAGAAGCCTCTATTGCTAACGGAACTTTTGATACCAAAGGAAAAGAAAATTTAAAAGTTGTATTTACTTCTTTACATGGAACCTCTATTAAATCTGTCCCTACCGCTTTAACTAAAGCTGGTTATACTGATGTGCATATAGTTGAAGAACAACGCGAACCAAACGGAAATTTTCCTTCTGTAGCATCTCCAAATCCTGAAGAACCTGCTGCCTTAAAAATGGCATTGGATTTAGCCGATAAAGTTCAAGCAGATATCGTTATTGGAACTGATCCTGATAGTGACAGAGTTGGCGTTGCAGTGCGTGATTTAGAAGGAAATATGATTTTACTCAACGGTAATCAAACGATGAGTATAATGTCTGATTTCCTCATTAAAAAATGGCAAGAAGCCGGGAAACTTAACGGAAATCAATTTATTGGTTCTACCATTGTATCTACCAATTTAGTTAAGGAAATTGCAAACAGTTATGGCGTAGAGTGTAAAATTGGTTTAACAGGATTTAAATGGATTGCCAGTATGATTCGCGAAAATAGTCATCAAGAATTTATTGGTGGTGGCGAAGAAAGTTTCGGATTTATGGTGGGTGATTTTATACGCGATAAAGATGCTGTAACTGCTACACTACTTGCATGTGAAATTGCCGCAGATGCTAAAGCAAATGGAAGTTCATTGTATGAAGAACTGTTGAAATTGTATCAAAAACATCATTTTTATAAAGAACATTTAATTTCTATTGTAAAGAAAGGAATGGATGGAGCCGAGAAAATTGCTCAAATGATGGTTGATTTAAGAGAAAACCCTTTAACAGAAATTGATGGTTCAAAAGTAATTTTTATCAATGATTATCAATCATCCATAAAAACCAATATGCTAACAGGAGAAACAATTTCTATAAACATTCCAAAATCAAATGTATTGATTTATGAGATGGAAGATGGAACATCTATTGCAGCTAGACCAAGTGGTACAGAGCCTAAAATTAAATTTTATTTTAGTGTAAAAAAGCCGTTAGATTCAATAAAAAAAGCTAAACTTGTTGAAAATGAGTTAGATGCAAAAATTAAACGAATTATAAAAGAACTCAATCTTTAATAATACTCAAGAAACATAACATTTGGTTATGATATTATCAACTTAAATTCAATAAATGAATTATTTTAAACAGATATTCCGATTTGCATTACCCTATAAAATTTATGGTATTTTAAATATCATCGCCAATATTTTTTACGCTTTATTCAGTGCACTTTCTTTTGTCGCTTTAATTCCGATGTTAAAAGTTTTGTTTGAAACTACCAAAATAAAACCAGTAACTTCAGAACCAGTTTATAACGGAATTTTAACTTTAAAAGATTTTTTTGTTGATTCTTTAAACTATTACATAGCCCATGCCATAGAAGAAGATGGCAAATTTCAAGTATTAACCTATATGATTATCGTAATTATCTCGATTTTCTTATTGAAAAATATTTTTAATTATTTAGCGATGTATTTTATTACGTTTTTGCGTAACGGTGTATTACGCGATATTCGTAACGAATTGTATGCGAAGGTTGTTACATTACCCATTTCGTTTTTCTCAGAAAAAAGAAAAGGAGATGTTATTTCAAGAATATCTACTGATGTATTAGAAATTCAACATTCATTTTTATCAATATTAGAACTCATTGTAAGAGAGCCACTTACTATAATTTTTACCATTTTTACGATGTTCTTTTTAAGTCCGAAATTAACCATGTTTGTTTTTATCTTTATACCAATTTCCGGATTTATCATTTCAGCCATTGGTAAAAAATTAAAACGACAATCGGATAAAGCACAACAAGAGCAAGGACATTTTTTATCGCTTTTAGATGAAACTATTACAGGTTTAAAAGTGATTAAAAGTTTTAATTCTGAAGAAAATTTCAATAATAAATTTCAAATATCGACAGAGCGATTCTTTTCAATTTCCAATAAATTATTAAACCGTCAAAACTTAGCATCACCAGCAAGCGAATTTTTAGGAATTCTTGTGATAGCCGGTTTATTATGGTATGGCGGTAATTTAGTTTTTGTAGATCAAACTTTAGAACCGGCTATATTTCTTTCCTATATCGGATTGGCCTACAATATATTAACGCCGGCAAAAGCCATTTCAAAAGCTGGATATAGTGTTAGAAAAGGAAATGCGGCAGCAGAGCGCGTATTAGAAATATTAAATACTGAGGACACCATTCCAGATGAAAAAAATGCAATTAAACATGTCTCTTTTCAAAAATCAATACAATTTGAAAATATTTCATTTAAATATGAAAATGAAATGGTATTAGAAAATTTTACACTTACGATTCCTAAAGGACAATCTGTTGCGTTGGTAGGACAATCAGGAAGTGGTAAATCTACTATTGCCAATTTAATTACACGTTTTTATGATGTGAATGAAGGTGTCATTAAAATGGACGGAATTGATATTAAAACAATGACTATAAACTCTTTAAGAAATCAAATTGGATTGGTTACTCAAGATTCTCTATTATTTAATGATACCATCAAAAACAATGTATTAATAGGTAAAATTAATGCAACAGATGAAGAAGTAATTGAAGCTTTAAAAATTGCTAATGCTTATGAATTTGTGGTTGATTTGCCTTTAGGAATAAATACCAACATAGGTGATAGTGGGAATAAATTATCGGGCGGACAAAAACAACGTATCAGTATTGCCAGAGCTGTATTAAAAAATCCTCCAATTATGGTTTTGGACGAAGCTACTTCAGCACTTGATACAGAATCTGAACAATTAGTTCAAAAAGCATTTGATAAAATGATGCAAAATAGAACTTCATTAGTTATAGCACACCGTTTATCTACTATTCAAAAAGCCGATTTAATTGTGGTAATGAAGAAAGGAAAAATTGTAGAGCAAGGCAAACACGATGAATTAATAGCAAAAAAAGGTGTTTATGAAAAATTAGTTAACATGCAGTCTTTTTAAAAAACTTTATTTTTTTAATCCTAATTTCTCAGCTTTTTCCAACATAAATTGGAAGGACGCTTCAAATTCATTTGGAATTTCTCCTTCTAAAATAGCTTCTTTAATAGCTTCTTTTAAAATACCTATTTCTCTACAAGGATTCAGATTAAAGGTTTCCATAATCAATTCACCAGAAATTGGTGGTTGAAAGTTTCGAATATGATCTCGTTCTTCAACCTCTTTAATTTTCTGACGAACTAACTCAAAGTTTTTATGATATACTTTAAATCGTTTAGGGTTTTTAGTAGTAATATCTGCCTCACACAAAGTCATTAAGGCATCAATATCTTCACCTGCATCATAAATCAATCTTCTTACAGCAGCATCTGTAACTTCCTGAGCAAGTACAATTGGACGAGAGCTTAATAATACTAATTTTTGTACTAATTTCAACTTATTGTTTAAAGGCATATGTAAACGTTTGAACAATTTATACACCATTTTTGAACCTATAAACTCGTGTCCATGAAACGTCCATCCTAAATTCTTGTCAAATTTTTTGGTAGGAGCTTTACCAATATCATGAAGTAAAGCAGCCCAACGCAACCAAACATCTTCGGTGTTTTTAGCAATATTATCAACAACTTCAAAAGTGTGATAAAAATTATCTTTATGTTTTTGACCGTCTATATCTTCAACACCTTTCAATGCAGTAACTTCAGGTAAAATAAGTTGTAATAATTCAGCATCATCAAGCATTTTTAAACCAATTGATGGTTTATCTGTCAACAATATTTTATTCAATTCATCTATGATTCTTTCACTGGAAATTATTTCAAGTCGATTGGCATTTCTTTTAATAGCTTCAAATGAATCAGCATGAATTTCAAATTGAAGTTGTGCAGAAAAACGAATGGCTCGCAACATTCTTAAAGGATCATCTGAATAGGTAATATCAGGGTTCAAGGGTGTTTTAATACACTTTTGATCTAAATGCATCAATCCATTAAATGGATCTAATAAAGCGCCATAATCTCTTTTATTTAAACTTAAAGCTAATGCATTTATAGTAAAATCTCTTCTTTTTTGGTCATCTTCTAAGGTTCCAATCTCTACTGATGGATTTCTACTCTCTTCAGAATAAGACTCTTTTCTTGCACCAACAAACTCAATATCAACATCTTGATAACGAAACATGGCGGTTCCGTAATTTTTAAAAACTTGCACTTTTGGCTTATTGGGTAATTTAGCAGCCACTTTTTCTGCCAGTTCTATTCCGCTTCCTACAGCTACAATATCAATATCTTTTTTAAAATCACGTTTTAAAAAGAAATCACGTACAAATCCGCCAATAACATAAGTTTCTATATTCATTTTATCAGCAACGGAAGAAATTAACTCGAAAATAGGCCATGAAAGTGCTGAACTGTAATTGATATGTTGCATTGAAAATTATTTTCGGATGATCAAAAAAAATCATCCTTAGAAATTTATTTTTTAAATTTAGAATTATTATACCGCAACATCATACTCTCTTAAAGCATCATTTAAGGAAGTTTTTAAATCTGTAGATGGTTTGCGTTTTCCAATAATTAAAGCACAAGGGACTTGATAATCTCCACCAGCAAATTTTTTAGTATAACTACCAGGAATCACAACGCTTCTGGCAGGAACTCTACCTTTATATTCTACCGGAATTTCCTGAGTTACATCAATAATTTTGGTACTGCCTGTTAATACCACATTAGCTCCTAAAACCGCTTCACTTTCCACATGAACCCCTTCGACTACTATACATCTTGAACCAATAAAAGCATTGTCTTCAATAATTACCGGTGCAGCTTGTAAAGGTTCTAATACTCCGCCTATACCTACACCTCCACTTAAGTGCACATTTTTACCAATCTGAGCACAACTACCAACGGTTGCCCAAGTATCTACCATCGTTCCTGAATCTACATAAGCACCAATATTTACATAACTAGGCATTAGTATAGTTCCAGAAGCAATATAAGAACCATGTCTGGCAACAGCATGAGGAACCACTCGAATTCCTTTTTCTGCATATCCTTTTTTTAGCGGAATTTTATCGTGATATTCAAATATTCCAACCTCAAAAGTTTCCATTTTTTGAATTGGAAAATAAAGAACTACCGCTTTTTTAATCCATTCATTCACTTTCCAACCATTTTCGATGGGTTCAGCAACACGAACTTTTCCATTATCCAATAAATTAATGACTTCTCTAATTGCTTCTTGAGTATCTTTTTCTTTCAATAAAGCTCTGTTGTCCCAAGCCTGTTCAATTATCTTTTGTAATTCTTTCATATAATTTGATTAAAGTGCAAAGATAACAATCATTTGTAGATTTTCATCCCATTTTATTGGAACCACTCAAATTGTGTACTTTTGTATAAAATATTTTTTTTGATGAGTAGAATATTAGCTTTTGATTATGGTTTAAAAAGAATAGGAATTGCTGTTACAGATGAATTACAACTCATTGCATCTGGTTTAACAACAATAGAAACTCCAAATATATTTACCTTTATATCTAATTATCTGAAAACAGAAAAAGTAAGTTTATTTATTGTTGGTGAGGCTAAACAACTCAATAATCAACCCAGTGAAAGTGAGGAATTTATTAAATTTTTTGTACAGAAATTAGCACAAATTCATCCTTCAATTCCTATTATCAGAATTGATGAACGTTTTACTTCAAAAATGGCTTTTCAAACTATGATTGACAGCGGATTATCAAAAAAACAACGTCAGAATAAAAAATTAATAGATGAGATTAGTGCTACTATTATTTTACAATCATATTTGTATAATAGATAAAATCTGTTAAACTATTACTG
>JAMPYA010000134.1 GCA_023700885.1 Flavobacteriaceae bacterium | reverse complement strand
CTGCTGCTTTAACGGTTTATGATATGTGTAAATCTGTTTCTAAAGCAATGATTATAAAGGAAATAATGTTGCTAGAAAAAACTGGAGGCAAATCAGATTATAACCTGAAATAATGAAAAAACACCAAAAACACACTAAATTACCGCTACGGAATTTTGGGCATTTTGCAACAAATGAAATAGCCTTTTTAGGAAGCTCTTGTAGTGTTATTTCTACTTTGGTTAATGATATTTCGGTTAATTTAAATCCTAATAAAATTGCTTATATAGATGCTTCGCATCATGATGTAAATGAAGAACTTATTTTAAATAAATACACTTTTAACAAAAATAACACGCTTTCGATTCATCAAAAAAGTAAGGAAAATTCAATCCAGAATAAACTACTTTTTGCCAAATATGATTTAACTTTTATTAACGGAAATCACTTTCAAGGAAAAAAACAAATAATCATTCTTGATGAGAAAAAAGAAGCGTCTCTTTTAAAAAGAATTGACCAACTTACTGATGTTTTATGTTTCATAAAAATGGAAAAAAACTCAAGTATTTTTCCTTTTTTAAAAGAAAAATTTTTGAATATCGAAAATATTCCATCTTTCAATTTAACTGATATTGAACATATTAGCACCTATATTTTAAATGAAATACATCATGAAACGCCCGTTCTAAACGGACTTATTCTTGTTGGCGGAAAAAGTGAACGTATGGGAACCGATAAAAGTTCTTTAAAATATTTTGGCACTAATCAACGGGAACATTTATACCATTTATTGCAAAAAAATATTGCTGGTGAAGTCTATATTTCTTCTCGAAAAGAACAGGATTTCAATCATCAAAATATAATTCCAGATACATTTGTGGGTTTAGGGCCAATTGGCGGAATTTGTTCTGCGTTTATGCAACATCCCAATAATGCTATTTTGGTGGTAGCAACAGATTTACCTTTTGTTGATGAAAAATTATTACAATTCCTTATCAGCAAAAGAAATCCAGCAAAAATTGCTACTACATTTATTGGAAAAAACAATCCGTTTCCGGAACCGTTAATTACTATTTGGGAGCCAAAATCATATCCAATAATACTTCAGTATTTAAGTATAGGATATTCTTGTCCGAGAAAAGTATTAATTAATTCTGATGTTGAATTAATTTCAATTGATGAAGATTACCTCAGAAATGTCAATACTCCAGAAGAGTTTGAACAAGTAAAAAAGGAATTAAAAAAATAATTGACCCCTAAAATCATGGATAAACCTACATTTAATCAATTATATGAACGACA
Source organism: Flavobacteriaceae bacterium (assembly GCA_023700885.1). Lineage (GTDB taxonomy): Bacteria > Bacteroidota > Bacteroidia > Flavobacteriales > Flavobacteriaceae > JAGXRT01. Next base: position 5,028 of record JAMPYA010000134.1, on the reverse strand, counting down.
AATTACCTTAAGTGAAGTTGGAGAAAGTGGCCAAAATTTGCTCCAAAAAGCTAAAATATTAATTATTGGTTGTGGTGGTTTAGGCAGCAATGTTGCCGTTTTTTTAGCAGCAAGCGGTGTTGGAAATATAGAGCTTATAGATTTTGATGTTGTTACGGTTTCTAATTTACATCGTCAGGTTTTTTATGGATTAAATGATGTTGGAAAACCTAAAGTTTCTTGTTTAAAAAGTTACATAGAAAATATAACCTCTTTTGTAAAAGTGACTGAATATCAAGTTGAAATTACAAAAAATAATATTTTAAATTATATCATTAATGCTGATATTATTGTTGATTGTACAGACAATTTACACATTAAATATTTAATAAATGACAGCTGTGTTATTCAAAATAAAACATTGGTTTACGGATCTTTACATAAATTTGACGGTTATGTAGCCACTTTTAATTATGATTTAGGTGACGGAATTAGATCTTCCAATTTAAGAGATGCTTTTCCGGAAATTCCAACAAAACTTCCTCCAAGCTGTGCAGAAGCCGGTACTTTGAATACTATTGTCGGAATGATAGCTTTGCATCAAGCAAATGAAATATTAAAAATTATTCTTAAAAAAGGGAGTTTATTAATTGACAAAATATTTATCTACAATAGTTTACATCACACTTCTCAAAATATTCAAATTCAGAAAAAAATTGCTGCTGACGAAATTTTAACAACTTATAACAAAGAAAAATATCAACCTTTAAGTTGTGATTTTTCAAATGAAATTATAAAAATAAATGCTACTGAATTTTGGGATAAAATGAAAAATGATAAGGTCGTAGTTTTGTCTTTTAGCGGGAAATTACCCGGAAACAAATACAATGAAAAAGTTATCAGAATGCCTTATTTTAGCTTTGATCCATTTAGAATGCCCATTAAACCAACTCACGATTATATATTAATTTGTTCAAAAGGTTTAATGAGTTATGATGCAGCAATTGCTTTGATTGATGCACATCCTAATTTAAAAGTTTACAATTTAGAAAACGGGACAGACTCATTAAATCATATCTAAACTGATAAAAATGCTATGGAAATACTTACAAGAAATCAAAAAAAAGTAAAAAAATTAATCACTGTAATATCAGTTTTAATTCCGGTAATTATTGTGTTGCTTTTTCAAGTTAAATTTGAAGGGAATTTTTCATTTTTACCTCATATTTATGCAGTAATAAATGCTGCTACCGCACTGGTGCTTATTTTTGCTGTTTATTTTATCAAAAATGGTCATAGAAAATTACATGAATTATTGGTAAAAATTGCCTTTTTACTTTCTATAACATTTTTAGTGATGTATATTTTGTATCATGCAACAACTGAAGCAACGAAATTTGGTGGCGAAGGATTCATAAAATACTTGTATTTTTTTATTTTGATAACACATATTTTTAGCTCAGTTATTTTAATTCCGTTAGTGCTTCATACGTATTTTAGAGCTTTTATTAATGATATAAAAGGACATAAAAAAATTGCGCCAATTACTTTTTTACTTTGGGAATATGTAGCAATTACTGGTGTAATTGTTTATTTGATGATTTCACCATATTATAAATAACAAAATGACATTGATAATATTCTTTGTTTTTTATTGATGTATTTTTAAATAACATTACTTATTTTTATTTACTTATAAATAATAATTATCTAACTGTTATTTTTAAAAGTTTCTAATTGCATACATTGTGATTGAAATTGAAATCAATTAACAATAATGCATTATACCTCTATTCAAAGTAAAATTACTCATTTTACTATCGACAGATTTTTAGATTATCTACAATTAGTAAAAGTCCGATTAACGATGTCAGTTGTTTTTTCTGCCGGATTTGGATATGTTTTAGGATCAGATTCTTCCATAAATTTTTTCTTATTAACAATACTTCTTTTAGGCGGATTTTTAATTACAGGAGCAGCCAACGGATTAAATCAGGTATTTGAAAAAGACCTTGACAAACTCATGACCAGAACCGGCAATAGACCTGTTGCTTCAGGAAGATTATCAGTAACGGAAGCCTATGTTGTTTCGCTAGTATTAGGAATTTTTGGAGTCTTTCTATTAAATTATTTCTTTAATTTCTTATCATCAATGATAGGGGTTTTATCATTAATTATTTACGCTTTTATATATACTCCCTTAAAACAAAAATCTCGTTTGGCTGTATTTGCAGGGGCTGTTGCCGGAGCTGCACCGCCAGTTATTGGTTATGTGGCTTTTACCGGCACTATAGATATTTGGTGTATATTACTTTTTACACTACAGTTTTTGTGGCAATTTCCACATTTTTGGGCTATCGCATGGATGTTAGATGATGATTACAAAAAAGCAGGTTTTAGACTTTTGCCATCACTAAACGGAAGAACAAAATTTAGTGCAATTATTACATTCTTATCTACTAGTTTAATAATACCATTGGTATTATTTTTTTATTTAGAGAACTATGTAGGAAACTTAATAGGATTCTTGATAATGATATTAACCATTAATTTTACTTATCAAGCCTATCAATTATATCAAAACAGAAAAATGGAAAATGCTAAAAAATTGATGTTTGGGTCTTTTTATTATTTACCATTAGTTCAAATATTACTGATGATTTCAAAATACCTTTAATTAACAAAAATCAATATTGATTAAAACAAAATAATATGTTATTACTCTCAGCATTTGCATTTATTTTAATTCTATTTCTGATAACTTTTTTCTATTTAAAAGGAGGTGATTTTAAAGAAATGTTCAAGGAAAATCCTGATGATTTAAAATTTGACGAACTAGAAAATAAAACTCAAGGATGGTTTTTTATAGCATTTGGCATTGGTTTCTTTTTATTTATTATTTTCCTAATTTTTAAATGGGGAGGTTCTTTATTGCCTGAAGCAGCCTCAGTTCATGGAGAAGAATACGATTCATTAATGTTGTTAACCGGAATTATCATCATTATTGTTTTTGTAGTCACTCACATTTTACTTTTTATATTGGTATATAAATATGCTTTTAGTAAAAATAGAAAACCCGCATTTTTTACGCACAATTTAAAACTAGAATTATTGTGGACAGCCTTACCTGCATTGGTTTTAGTGGTATTGATATCCATTGGATTATTCAATTGGAATTCTATTATGAAACCTTTAAATGATAAAGATGAAAAAGTTTTAATTGAATTATACGCCAAACAATTCGACTGGACAGCACGCTATGCAGGAAATGATGGAAAGTTGGGTAGGGCTAATGTATTTTTAATAAAGGGTTCAAATTTTTTAGGAATTGACACGACTGATGCCGTTGCTTTTGACGATAAAATTGTTAAAAATGAATTTCATCTTCCGGTAAATAAACCTGTACAATTTGTTTTTAGAGCCCAAGATGTGATGCACAGTGCTTATATGCCTCATTTTAGAGCCCAAATGAATTGTGTTCCCGGTTTAAAAACTCAATTTAATTTCACCCCGAAATATACAACACAGGAAATGAGAAGAATTACCAAAAACCCTGAATTTGATTATATGCTTTTATGTAATAAAATATGTGGTATGGCACATTTTTCTATGAAAATGAAGATTGTTGTAGAAAGTGAAGAAGATTATAATAAATGGTTAGCCACTAACCAATCTTTCAAATAATAAAGAAATATAATATTTATGGAAATTACACATTCAGAACATATACATCAGGAAAATTTTATTTCGAAATATGTTTTTTCTCGTGATCATAAAATGATTGCAAAACAATTTATGATAACCGGATTTACCATGGGATTTATTGGTATTATCATGTCTGTTTTGTTTAGATTACAATTAGGATGGCCTGGAGAAAAATTTTGGATAAACGATTTGTTGTTAGGAAGTTGGGCTAATGGAGGAGTTATAGCACCAGATAAATATTTAGCATTGGTAACCATGCATGGAACCATTATGGTTTTCTTTATGTTAACGGCAGGTTTAAGCGGAACTTTTAGTAATTTATTAATTCCACTTCAAATTGGAGCTCGTGATATGGCCTCAGGATTTATCAATATGTTATCGTATTGGATATTTTTTGTTTCATGTATAATAATGCTTGTTTCTCTTGGTGTTGAAGGAGGCGCTGCAGCATCAGGATGGACAATATACCCTCCGCTAAGCGCTTTACCGGAAGCTATTCCCGGTTCAGGATTAGGAATGACGCTTTGGCTTGTTGCTATGGCACTTTTCATAACCTCCTCATTGATAGGAAGTTTAAATTATATTGTAACAATTATAAATCTGAGAACTAAAGGAATGTCTTTTACACGTCTTCCTTTAACTATTTGGTCATTCCTAGTAACTGCTATTTTAGGAGTATTATCATTCCCTGTATTGTTGTCAGCAGTGCTATTATTAGTTTTTGACAGAAGTTTCGGCACAAGTTTTTATTTATCTGATATTTATATTGGCGGTCAAGCTCTTGAAAGATTTGGCGGAAGTCCTATTTTATTTGAACATTTATTTTGGTTCTTAGGTCATCCTGAGGTTTATATTGTTTTATTACCATCCTTAGGGATAACTTCTGAAATTGTATCAACCATGTCTAGAAAACCTATTTTTGGTTATAAATTTATGATTGGTTCCATCCTTGCCATAGGTGGATTATCATTTATTGTTTGGGGACATCATATGTTTGTAACCGGTATGAATCCGTTCTTAGGAGCCGTTTTTACAATTACTACACTTCTTATTGCAATTCCTTCAGCCATTAAGGTTTTTAATTATTTAACTACTTTATGGCGTGGAAACATTATTTTTTCTCCTGCTATGTTATTTAGTATTGGTTTGATTTCAACTTTTATCACTGGCGGATTAACGGGTTTAATTTTAGGCGATGCCACCTTAGATATTAATGTTCATGATACTTATTTCGTGGTTGGACATTTCCACATCGTTATGGGATTATCGGCTGTATTTGGAACTTTTGCAGGAGTTTACCATTGGTTCCCAAAAATGTTTGGTAAAATGATGAATAATACTTGG
>JAMPYA010000133.1 GCA_023700885.1 Flavobacteriaceae bacterium | reverse complement strand
TTTGGTGCGTTTGGATTGTTTTTATATGATTTAGCAACACTTAAGAAAATTAATGTTAGTATAAGTACCGACATCAACATAGAAAAAACCAATTTAGTGATCGAAAAATTAAGGGGTCTAACAGAATAGTCTAATGCTTCTGCATGTCCATCATGAATTTTATCTGCATAGAATATATTGTCATGGATTCTTACAAAATTTTGACCTTTCTTATCAACAACAACTTTCCCTTCATTATCATGGTGAAATTCACTTGATAAAAAAGTTACTAATCCATTATCAGTATATAATATAATTGGTAACGGCATGGAATAAGAAATACCATTCCAGTCAAATAGATGAAATTCATGAGAATCTGCAATGTGATGATTGATTAAATCACTTGCATTAAACTCCTTTTCTGTCTGATTTTCAGACGTGTGTTCAACTTCATGCTCTTGGCTATAAGAAATTTGAACAAACGTGAATAGCATCGCAATCGCTAATAAAACTGTTTTAAGTGGTTTTGTAGCTATCATTTACATTTATATAGTTTACTTCCTTAAAAATTTGGTGCAAAAGTAAACAATTAATTCAAAAATATAAACTTATTCTTTAGGTATTGAGTTTAAAAGTTTAATGGAATAGAAGATTTCAAAAAATAAAAATATAAAATAAGGTACAAAAAAGGCTATTACATCTGGTATATAATTAAATTTTTCTGATTGTATTAATGGCAATAAGAATATTACTGATGCTAACATTTTTAATAAACTTAAAGCCATAAAAGCAAATCCGGTTTTTTCAAAAAAAATATTCTTAACAGCTATCAAAGACAATAAAATTAAAAATGTGATGGTAAAATGAAAAAAGTAAATAACGTAAGTTGGATAATAAAATAAAATGGAATCAAAAATATTTTTTTGAACTATATTCTGAGCTCCGTGTAACAATAAAGTTATCCCGAGTAAATATTTTAGTAAATGCTTAATCTCTTTTTTCATCTTCTTTGCTCATTAAAATAACTCGTTTTATCACTAAATACAAAGAACCAAAAACAGCTAATAGCGATAATATAACTGTAAATAAACTATAATTATTTGGAAATTTTTCATCAAGCCATTGACCGGTAAATGCAGCAATAGTAATTGTTATTGCCATTTGAAAAACAACTGATGAAAAATAAATATATTTATTTATGGGTTTATCCGATTGCTTATCCATTATTTTTTTCATCGGTATAATTAACACCTTTCATATTACAAGAAGCGTTAAAAGTAGCGCCCGGTTCTACCGATAATTTATTGATATTCACTTCTCCGTTAATTACGGCATTCGATTTTAAAGAAAGTGTATTAGTTACATATAGTTTCCCAGTGAAAATCCCTTCAATATCGGCATCGCCACAAATGATAGTTCCTTTTATAATACTATCTTTTCCTATAACAATTTTCCCTTTTATGTTAATTGTTCCTTCTACATTTCCATCAATTCTAAAATCACCTTCTGAAATTAAATTGCCCACAAATGAAGTGTTTTTTCCAATTACATTTCTTTCTAATATTAATATTTCTGGTTTTGGTTTCTTTTCTGAAAACATAATTTTAATAGTTTTTTAAAGTGTTTATAACTTCAATAGCTTTTTTTCCTTCTTCAGTATTTGGATAGGTTACCGCAACAAATTCTAATGCGTTTTTAAACGATGCTGCGCCTTCTATTTTCCCTATTGTAAACGCCTTTAACAACTCAAACTTAGGAATTAATTCTGTTTGACTATAATCAGGGATTACCTCTTTTAATTGTTGTAAAACCTCATCATATTTGGCATCTTCATATAATAAGTATATGTTTTTATATACTTTTTCAGGAGTATTTACATTATCAAAAATGTCTAATTTTTTATCAGATTTTTGAACTAAAGATGCGTATAATGAATTGGGATGTTGTTCTATAATTTGATTTCTTAACTGATTCGCTTTTTGCTCATTTGTACCGCTATAAATTCGATATAAATGAAATTTAGCCGGCAAATAAAAGGATTCGTTTTCACCAAAAGAAAGCACTTTTTCAAATCTATTAATGGCTAAATCGTTTCTTAAAAATTGCTCTTTATATATTAATCCGAGTTTATAATACGCCTCATTTCTTACTTTTTGGATACTGTCAATTTGATTTTTATCAGTTGGAATACTTGCCAAATAATAATCAGGATTTAAACGTTCATCTTTTACAATAACTTCCTCAGAAATTTCTGAAACTAAACCTGAATATTTATTAATTTTCCAATTATCAACCAATGAAAGATTCCCCCATTTTTTTCTAAATTCTACAATTCCTGCTTTCACAATTTCGGGATTATAAAAATACCATTTCCCTGTACTGTTTTCTTTTGTCTTAAATTTTTTTGAGCTTAAATCGGTGGTTTTAGGAGCATTTTTTTTATCAGATTTTATTTGCTCAATTAAAGTGTTGACAAAGGTTAATTTATCAGCCTCAGTCATATTAACCAACTTTAAAATACTATCATTTGTCTGGGCTAAATTTTCATTTAAAATGACATCATCTAAACTTTTTCTAATGCGCTTAATTTTTAAAACTCTTTTAGTATTTCGATCTGCAGAAAAATTTAAAACACTATCATAATAGCTTCCTGAAATAACATAATTTCCTTTATCAAAATTTATATTTCCTAATGCTTCATAAGAAAGTTCTTTCTGAAAACGATCTGCATTTTTAGCACTAGCAGATTTTTTAAACTGATTTTCTGCATCATCAATTTTGTTGTTATTAAGATATACCATTCCTAAATGATAGTACAGTTTGTCTAAATAAGCTCTATTATCTCTATTTTTAATTAAATCATTCAGTTTATTAACCATTTGCTTCACATCACCAGTATTTTCGATGTTTTTAGCCAGTTCTATTTCTGCATTAATTTGATACTTAAAGGGCGCTTTTTTATTTAAAATGATTTTTTGAAAAGCATAATTTGATGAATCTATCTTTTTTTCGTGACGATATAATTGGCCCAAAATAAACGAATTTCTTGATGATTGCTCAAATTTTTCTGATATATTGATCGACTTATTTAAGTGATTAACAACTTGTTGTATGCTATCTGAATATATATAAGCCATTGCTAAGGCAGTATGAGCATCAAATCGATTTTTGTCTGACAATGTTTTATTTTTCAGAATTGCTTTTAAAGATAAGATTGACATTTCTTCATTTTGTAGACGAAGGTTTGTTTTAGCCTGCCAAATTTTAGTTTCATCAATTAAATCGGCGTTTGGATAATTTTTAATTACATAATTAAATGCTTCTAAAGCAGGGACAAATCGCTGAGAATAATATCTAGATTTTCCTAATAATAAATAGGCATCATCAATTTGAGGATTGCGCTCTTTATTGTAAAAATTCATAGCATGTTTCTGAATAGCTTTTACTGCCTTTTCTTCAGCCTTTGTAAATGCTTCAGAAGAATTATCGGTCGAAGCAGCCATTCCAGGAAGTGCTAATTCATCAATTTTTAAAGGTTCTATTGGCAAAACTTCCCAATAATTATCGCTATAATTATTATTGAGTTGTTTAATTCCATCTTCAAAAGCCAGCTGACCATTATAAAGCACATTATACTTAGCCGTAAATGAGTGAAAACTCCGATTTAAAAAAGCATTTTTACGCGTTGAGCACCCTAATAAAATTAGTAGAGCAACAATTGGTATGAAGATTTTGGTGTATCTGTTCAAAACAAACAATTTATATAACCATAACGCAATCTGACTAAAAGATTGTGCAAGGTTCGTAAAAATACAAATTAATCTAAAAAATAAGCCTAACTTTTTAAAGGATAATTATTTTATATTAAAAGATTAAAAACATTTCAAACTTGAAACCTGAAACTTTTCAAACTTTACAACTTTCAACATTATTACTTTCAAACTCCCTTTACACAAATCGTTTTACAATTTCCTTAACAGATTCTATCCTTTTGGTATATTCAATACTTGGTCCTGCTACCCAGACCGTTTTGTATGTAGCTTTAGTTGCGGCCTTAGTTACAGCTGATGTTCCAATCATAAAACGCAACATTTTTACCCATTTTTTAAGTTTTTTATTTTTGTTTAAAATGGTTTCGAACCAAGTTTGTTTGGTTCCGATTTTCTGAACATAATCTGTATTAATAACTGTGCAAGGTGTTCCTGAAATTTTCTCAGTTACTACAATATCTTTTTCTCCATATTGAACACAAGCTTGCTTGTATTCTTCAGAAATGTCGGCTTCAGAAGCAGCAATAAAAGGACTTCCAACCGAAACTCCGATAGCGCCTAATTGCATCATTTTATCTAATTCTGCCTTATTACCAACTCCACCAGCAGAAATAACCGGAATATTACAATTTTCTACTAATTGAGGAATTAAAACTTCTGGAGATAAATTTCCTCGATGTCCGCCGGCTAAATTATTAACTGCAATAACAGCATCACAACCTAGCGACTCAACTTTCTTAGCAAAATCTAAATTAACAACATCACAAAATACTTTAATTCCCTTAGACTTTGCCATTTTAATGGTTTCTTCTGGGCTACCCAAAGAAGTTATAATAAAATCTGCTCCATACTCACAAATAACCTCTAGTTGTTCATGATATTTAATATTTGACTTATTAACAATTAAATTAAAACCGAAAGCGCCTCCTTTTGGTTTTGCCGCTTTCAATGCTAAGATAGCCTCTTTAAGTAAATCTGTATTTCTATAATTTAAAGCCGGAATACAGGCTGCAACCCCACTTTCCATTCCTACAATAGCCATTTTAACATTGGAAACCAAAAACATGGGCGCCATTATTATTGGGTGTTGAATCTGTAAAAGGTCAGTCAAGTTTTGGTATTTTGTTTCCATTAAGATAAGTTTTAATAATTTCAAATATAATAATTTTAATATGCGCGCATAGTATAATTATTAAAATAAATATCTGAATTATAAAATCATTAAAAACAGTAACTTTGCCCCAGTATTTAAAAATATGATGGAAGATATATTAAAAGCAATCCCCATTGGTATCAGTTTGGCGTTTATGATTGGTCCAGTATTTTTTATGCTTTTACATACTAGCATTGTTAAAGGTATTAGAGCGGCAATTGTTTTTAATTTAGGAGTTGTTTTAGGTGATATAGTCTTTATTTTGATGGCTTATTTTGGAAGTCACCAATTGCTAGAAAGACTTAAGGATGATCCAAATTTATTTCTTCTAGGGGGAATGATTTTATTTGTTTACGGACTTACAATGTATATTAAAAAAGCTACCATTATTGTACAAGATGAAGATTTAGTAATTCCAGAGTCTAATAATTATTTAAGATTATTTATTAAAGGATTTCTACTTAATTTTATTAATATTGGCGTTTTGGCGTTTTGGTTATTATTATTGGTAAGTTTTGGATCTAATCTTGAAATGGACGGAAACAGAATATTCAACTTCTTTTTAGCAATTTTAATTACCTATTTCATTGTTGATTTAGGTAAAATATTTCTTGCTAAACAACTCCAAAAAAAATTAACCCCACCCATTATTTATAAAATTAAAAAAGGGATGGGAGTGCTTTTAATATTTTTTGGATTACTTATGCTATTGAAGGGATTATTGCCTAGAGATTTTTTTAATATAGATCAAATTATTAATCTTATTCAATAAACTAATTTTTTCTGAATATATTATTTCTTCTATTTATATCAGCCATTAAAAGTGAATCATCAATAACGACGTTTTTAACTTTTTTATTTGTTTTAAATTTATAATAGGGATGAGTCCGGGTCCAATCGGGTAAAATGGTTGCTTTTGTTGGTTTTTCTCCCCTCATTAAAGTTAGTGGAATGTAAAAATTTTCGATTGAATCATCTTCATAAATAACTTTTATATCTATTGGCATTGGCATTTTACCAATTCTTTCTAAACTAATTTCATGGTCTTTAACCTCAACAACAGCATAATCAATTGTGTTAGTGGTTTGAATCCACTCTTGCATATACCAATCTAACTGTATTCCAGAAACTTTTTCGGCAATCCGTTTAAAATCATTTGGTTTTGGATGTTGGAATTTCCATTCATCATAATAAACCTGTAAAGTTTTCATAAGATTATCCTGTCCGATAATATAGCCTAATTGTGAAAGGAAAATAAGTCCTTTATAATAACTACCAACCGTGAAAGCGGCATTAATACTAAAATGGTCTGCATGGGTTGATAAAGCTTCTTCTTTACCTATATCAACAAGTCTGTAGTAAGCATCATATTCATTTTCAAAAAGAAAATTATCAATTGGTTTATAAATATTATGAGATGTTAACACTTCAATAAATGATGTAAAACCTTCATCCATCCA
>JAMPYA010000132.1 GCA_023700885.1 Flavobacteriaceae bacterium | reverse complement strand
GAAGATGAAGAAACAAATTTTTGGTTTATTGAAGCTGCCTTAGAGGGTCATCCATTTGAGTTGATTCATGTGTTAAATGGTAAAGAAGCTGTTGAAAAAATGCAAGCAAAGAACAATTTTGACATAATCCTTATGGATTTCAATATGCCTGTTATGAACGGAATTGAAGCCACTAAAGAAATTAGAAAAACACATCCAACCATACCGATTATTGCAGTAACCGCTTATGCCATGACCACAGACAAAGAAAAAGCTATAGATATTGGTTGTACTGATTACCTTTCGAAACCTGTTTCTAAAGCGCTCCTGTTGGAAACAATTAATAAACATATTAAAGTAATAGCATAATATACAACAAAAAAAGCCCCCATTTTTGGGAGCTTTTAACTTTTAATCTTAAAACAACTGTAGATAAAGTACTAGTTTTTTAAAAAATTACATTTTTTATTTTTTAATACTCCATCCTCCTTTTAATCCAAAGATAAACCAAACTAATGCAACAACGCCAACAGCAAAAATAGTATCTCCAATGGCTCTTAACCATTTAAAAGTAACCAAGTAGGGTTGTTGTAAAAATTCAGCAGATCGCGCATACCACAATCCTTTTTCTATACTTGCTATCGTTTGTGCAATACCAATTGGTAAAACACTAATTAACACCATAGTAATAAGTCCAATATTTAAACTCCAAAACGAAATTTTAATCCATTTTTCATTCCAAATAACCTCTTTATTCATATCACGTAAAACAAATAACATCAGCCCAATACCCAACATACCATAAACCCCAAACATAGCAGTATGACCATGAACAGCAGTTGTGTTTAGACCTTGCATATAATATAGAGCAATTGGCGGATTAATTAGAAATCCAAAAATACCGGCGCCAACTAAATTCCAAAATGCTACGGCAATGAAAAAGTAGATTGGCCATTTATATGATTTAATCCATACAGCACTTTTGCTAATTTTTAAATTATCAAACGCTTCAAACCCCATCAAAACTAATGGTACAACTTCAAGAGCACTAAAAGTAGCTCCCAAGGCCATAACAGCTGTAGGAGTTCCTGTAAAATATAAATGATGGAAAGTGCCTAAAATACCACCTCCTAAAAATACAACAGTGGTGAATAAAACTGCAATAGTTGCTGTAGTTGCTTTTACAACGCCCATTCTAACAAATAAGAATGCGGTAATAACGGCTGCAAAAACTTCAAAGAAACCTTCTACCCATAAATGGATAACCCACCATCTCCAGTATTCTGCAATCGCTAAGTTAGTCTGTCTTCCCCACATTAAACCTGCACCATAAAAAGAAGCGATGGCTATGGTAGAAATTAGAAACATAATGAGCAAATGCTTATTACTACTTCGTTTCTTTAAAGCAGGTAAGATGGCACGGCCCATTAAAGCTAACCAAAGAAATAAACCTACTAATAAAAATATTTGCCAAAAACGTCCTAAGTCTACATATTCATAACCCTGATGACCAAACCAAAAATTTTCTACTAATCCTAATTTCTGCATAACTCCCATCCATTGTCCTGCTAAAGAACCAACGACAATAATTAATAATGCAATAAATAAGAAATTAACACCAAGTCTTTGGTATTTAGGTTCAACACCTGATATAGCAGGAGCATAGTATAATCCTGTGGCTAACCAAGAAGTGGCAATCCAAAATATGGCAATTTGTATATGCCAAGTACGAGAAACAGAATAAGGTAAATAATCTGCTAATTGAAATCCATAAAAAGCTTGTCCTTCTACACTATAATGAACAGTAATAACACCCATAATAATTTGCACCAGTAAGAGAGCTGAAACAATCCAAAAATATTTTAAAGTTGCTTTTTGTGAGGGCGTTTGAATATCATTTTTTAATACGATTTCTTTAGGAGCTTCCTCATCCTCTTCCTCTCGTCTTTTTGCATAATACCAGCCCATTATTCCGATACCCGCTATTAAAATAATAACACTGAAACCAGTCCATATAATTAATGAAGATGTTGGTTTGTTTGCTACTAAATCTTCATGTGGCCAGTTATTAGTATAAGTGATATCTTGTCCTGGTCTATTGGTTACACAAGTCCAAGATGTCCAGAAAAAGAAAGCATTTAATAAACGAACGCGCTCTGGGTCTTTTAATGAATTTATCGGAATACTATATGCATCTCTTAGCCCTTCTAAAGCAGGGTCGTTGGTAAATAATCCTCCGTAAAACTGACTGTTAGAGGCAATTGCTTTTGCTCTTAAGTTTGAAACAGTTAATGTTTGGGTGTCAGTATTAAATGAATTGGTTCTCAGATCTTTTTGTAAACGTACTTTTAAAGACGCCTGTTGTTCTTCATTTAATTGATTATAATTTACATTTTCTGAATTCATAGCCATTTCATCTAGCATAAAAACAGCTTCCTTATGTAACCAATCTGCACTCCAATCAGGTGCTTGATAGGCCCCATGTCCCCATATAGTTCCTAATTGATGACCTCCCAATGATTGCCATATATTTTGACCATCTTTAATATCTTGCCCGGTAAATAGAACATTTCCATCAGCAGAAACTACTTGTTCCGGAATAGGAGGTGCTTGTCTATATATTTCATAACCGTAATAAAGTAATACGGAAAAGGATATAACAGTTACTAATATAAATCCCCACCAAAGTTTTTTTGTTGTCATAAGTGTATTTTTTTATTATTAATGATAAATTGATTAATTTAAAGGCGCAAATGTAATACTATTTTATAAAAGACAAAAAGGTCTTTTACTATATTTATAAATTTATTTTAATTATTTTTGTAAAAAAAAGGATACATGTTTAATAAGGAGACAGAATACGCTATTCGTGGGTTGATTTATATTCAATTTCAAAATGATTTGAATTTGATACCTAACATTAATGAAATAGCTTTAAACATTGATGCCCCTCAGCATTTTATGGCAAAAATTTTACAAAAAATGGTGCGTCAAAATTTTATTAATTCTCAAAAAGGAAAGGGTGGTGGTTTTTACTTTGATAAAACCAAACCTGAATTACCCCTAATAGAAATTATACTTTTAATAGAAGGTGATAAAAAAGTAAATGGCTGTGCTTATGGTTTAAACAAATGCGACAATAATAATCCTTGTCCGCTACACAACCAATACGTCCCTATTAGAGAAGCCATTAATAAATTGTTTTCTGAAGAAACCATACAATCCATGGCAGCAAAATCGCATATCGATTTTAAAGCGCCTTTTGTCTAAATAATAAATAAATTATTTTAACCTAAATGAATAAATGATGACCGATAAAAAATCACTAAAAAGAAATAAAAACCTAGTTGTTTTTTCTAAAGAACACTATCATGGTTTAGTTTTTTCTAACCATCTCAAAATGGCGTCAAAAGCTACAGATGATATTTTGAAATTATATATTGCTGATTTTTGGGACAATCATCTTAAATCTCATTTTAAAAATGAAGAAGTACTTCTATTGCCTTTAATGGCAGAAGGGAATCAACGTAAGCAGTTTGTACATGAGCATTTTGTAATTGAAAATCAAATTAATCAAATTAAAGATGCTGAGATTAACGTACAGCAACAAGCCATAGAACTAGGTCAATTAATAAATAATCATATCAGATTTGAAGAAAGAGTACTTTTTCCATGGCTTGAAAAAACCTTGACAAGTAATCAATTAATTAAAATAGGTGAAGGTCTTAAAGATAATAGTACTGTTCACTGTTTTTATCCTGAATTTTGGAAGTTTTAAATTGTACCAATAGCTTCTTTTATCATGAAAATCTCAAACCTGATTGCATGTCTTAAAACGCTACTCTATGTATTTTGCAAATGATTACTTTGTAATGTAGCACTTTTTATTACAGTTTAATTTATTGCTTTTTACTAAGTCAAGCTATTTCATTGCTTGAGCAACTTCCAAAACTAAATAAGTAAAGTAAAAGAATAAAAAAATAACATCTGTTAAACATTGATTTTTAATATTTTATTTAGAATTTCATCATAATACATAATTAAATCAAGTTTACATACTGAAATATTTGTTAAAAAAATATAGTTTATCATTTTTTTTAATTTACTTTGTATTTCAAAGTACTTTTAAATAAAAATAAAATGGCAAAATCAATTCAATTATTTTCAGCTGAAGTTAAAATCAGTTCTATACTCAAAAGAATGTTCATAGGTGCATTAATTGGGTTTTTGATAATTTCATTCTTTGTATTTGGGGTTGACAATCACAATCCGTCTTGGCCGGTAAATTGGAGAATTCGACCCCTAATAATTACGCCTATAGCAGGGGCATTCGGAATCTTATCTTTTTATTTGTGTGATATCATTGGAGCAAAAAATGAATGGGTAAGGGTATTTTTAATTTTTGTAAGTAGTATTTTATTTCTTATTTCACTTTGGCTGGGCACCGTGTTGGGTTTGGCAGGTACAATGTGGAATTAACATTTTATTTAACCTAAAAACATTGATATTTTGAAAGAAAAATATATAGAAGATCTTAAGGAAATTAAAGAGGTAATGAATCGTTCAACCCGTTTTATTTCTCTTAGCGGACTATCTGGGGTATCTACAGGAATTATAGCTATGGGAGGCGTTTTATTTGCATACTTATCTTTTTTTAAAGAAAAAAATTATTTGGTTTACCATGCTGTAGAACTTAATAAAGAAGCTATAATTAAATTGTTAATGATTGCAGTTACAACTTTGATTTTATCAATTGTATGTGCAGTTTTCTTTACTACAAGAAAAACCAAAAAAGGAAATCAAAAAATAATTAATAAGCAAACCAAAGAATTGATTATTAATTTGTTAATTCCTTTAGTAACCGGTGGTTTGCTGTGCTTAATGCTGTTATTTAAAGGATTTTTAGGTATTCTACCGTCTTTAACGCTAATATTTTATGGTCTTGCCCTGATAAACGCAAGTAAATATACCTTTGCTGAATTACGAAACTTGGGACTTATAGAAATTTTAATTGGACTTTTCGCATTTCAGTTTATTACTTATAGCTTATTATTTTGGGCATTTGGTTTTGGTATGGTACAAATTATTTATGGTATGATTATTCAAAGGAAATATTAGGTTGTGAAAGAGGTTTTAAAAGATTTAGATAAAGCATTTGAAAATAGAACTCGACTAGGTATTATGTCTGCATTAATGGTAAATGAGGCTGTCGATTTTAATTCATTAAAAGATTTGTTAGGCGTAACAGATGGTAATTTAGCGAGTCATTTAAAATCTTTAGAAAAAAGTAATTACATTATCTATAAAAAAGACTTTTTAGATCGAAAAACAAACACGAGTTACTCAGCTACTCCGAAAGGAAAAAAAGCATTCATCAAGCACTTAAATGCAATCGAAAAATTACTTAAATAATGAAAAATAAAAATATTCAAAAACAAAAAATCTACAAGTTCATTTCGTTTTTAACGATGCTTTTAGGATTCCTATTAATGATTTATATGATTAAAGTTGAGGATGAACCGGGTGCTCTCCCTTTGTTATTAATAATTATAGGAGCTGTAGGCTTAATATTAAATAAAATAAAAAAATAAATTAAATTTTAGAATTATGAAGAACAAACGATTATTGATCATTTTAGCAACAGTGTTAATATTGTTGCTTATTCCATTGGTTGCAATGCAGTTCACTAATGAAGTGGATTGGAATATATTTGACTTTACCATTATGGGAATTCTTTTATTGGGCACAGGTTTATTAATTGAACTTGTATTAAGAAAGGTGAAAGATGGCATAAACAGAATTTTGATTAGTGTTATTGTATTACTTGTCTTTTTTCTTGTTTGGGCCGAACTTGCGGTTGGTATTTTCGGATCTCCATTTGCAGGCTCTTAAGACTGTAATTTAAATATCTTACACAATAGAAATCGAACAAAAGTAGAAGTAAAGTTGATATTGGAGTTACTACCTTTATGCATTTGCATATTTGGAAATCTGAGATTAGAAAAAAGGGATTAGGCGTAAGTTAGTGAAAAAATCAGTACCTTATTTTTTTGAAAAGTTAAAACTCAAAGTTTTATATTGTGAACCATATGCAAATAATCCTGCACCAAATAAAACCTTATTTAAGATTGGATCTAACTTTGAAAAAAAATATCGAACTATACCCGGATAGATAAATTTTGAACGGGAAGTGAATCGTTAGCATTTAGCTTTAGATGATTTACAAAAGTGGAATCCTTCGAATTAAGGTGACATACATCTGGTAATTATATGCTAAAAATTAATTTAGGCTAATTTTGAATTTTTAAAAATTGAAAAGATATCAAATATGCTGATTAGTAAATAGAGTCAAAAGAACAATATTTGTAAAATATTATAAAATGATAGACATCCAAAAACT